>SYDV01000520.1 GCA_005801395.1 Planctomycetia bacterium
CATTCGGATTAATTAATGATACCAAAGGTTTCGCGGCGTCAGCTAATCGCGTGAGTTCACTGTAATCGTACACTTTACCCTGAGCTTCCCAGGCGCGGCGACATTCCTGCACCACCCACAAACCACTGATATTTTTCAGTAACCGAATGGTGTGGTCGACACCCACTTCGTTGGTAAAATTATATTTTCGACTCTTGTCAGTAATCACCGGTTCATGGTGTTCGACCCCAAGCAACGACCACGTTCCTGAGCTAAGGTATGCCCAATCATTTCCCTCTTCAGCTGGCACGCCGGCAACGGCGGCACCAGTGTCGTGCGAACAAGTGGCAATCACTTGAGTCGCTGGGTTTAAACCCGTTTCACTCGCAAAAATTGGCGTCACCGGACCCAATACCGTGCCACAAGCAACAATTTCTGGGAACAAATGCGCGGGTAACTTTAATTTTTCAATCAGGGTTTTCGACCACGCACGGGTTTTCGGATTATACAGTTGCGTGGTGCTGGCCATGGATGCATCACCTACGGCCTTACCGCTAAAAATATAATTAAACCAATCACCCATGGGAATCATGCGCTCAGCTGCTTGCAACAATTTTGGATCAGCGTCTTGCGCTGCAACCATTTGATACAGCGTATTAATCGCCATGAATTGAATGCCGGTTTCGGCAAAAATTAAATCTTCACCAAGGGCTTTTCTGGTTTTGTCATAGGCCGGTATATTGCGTGGATCACGATAATGACGCGGCATGGATAAAATGGGTTCGCCAGCGCGGGTCAGCACATAATCGACACCCCAAGTATCGCTACTTAAACTGCTAATTGGCAAACCACGGGCGGCGGCTAAACGCACACCTTGACGTAATTCATCTGCGATACGCAAGACGTCCCAGCGCATGGAATCCATTAAGCGTACAACGCCAGTCGGAAAGCGGTGCAGCTCTTCTAATTCCAACTTACCGTCGGTGAGTGTCCCCAACATCACGCGTCCGCTTTCGGCACCGCAATCTAAGGCTAAATGATAGGTCTTCATAATTAGGCACTCACCAACATACGTTTAGGAAGTTCAATTCCGTGTTCAGTTAATCGTTCAGCCGTCGCATCGGTGACTAAATGACTAATGTCATCCCATGGTAACAAAAACACTGGTGCCGTGACCCCGAGTTTTGCTTGATCGACCAGAAAGAGATTTGCTTTCGCCGCTTTCGCTACCGTGCGTTCAACGGCAACCAAATCAGTTTGAGAATTCCATAATCCACGAGCAGTTAATGCTTCAGCACCGAAAAATGCCAAATCATAGCGCCACAATTTTGCGGTAGCCTGCGCCTTTGCTCCTAAAATTACTGATTGACGATGTAAATATTGACCACCCAACAAATTTAATTCGATGCCTTCAACATCACTTAGCCGCTCGGCAACCATCAAATTATTGGTAACCACCGTCAACGGACGTGGCCCACCCGCAGCTAATAATTCTGCTAAGGCATGCACCGTTGTTCCGCCATCGAGATAAATCGTCGTGCGCGGTTTAATCATCGTCAGCGCTTTAATCGCAATGCGCTGCTTCGCATCCGCGGCCAAATTCAAACGATCACGAAACGAATCGAAGCGACGATTATAATCACCGACCGCACCACCGTAGGTGCGAGTAATGGTATGTTCACGTTCTAATGCCGTCAGATCGCGACGCGCCGTCGCTTCGCTGATTCCTAAACGCTGACACACTTCAGCCAGCGGTAAGTATTGATGTTCGCTCAACAACTGAGCGAGTTGGTCACGTCGCGCTTTCACCACTTCGTAGGATACTTTCATACTGGTCTGACCTGCATGCGTGCCGATCTTGTTGATTATATGATTGGAGTCAATCATATAATTCACAGGCTTTAAGTAGCATAAAAGATACCTTAACTAGACTTTGGTTGATTCTTTACTCCTCTTTGTTGATCCTATACCTATGTCAAAAAATAGTTTTAAGTAATTGTTATTATTATACTTGTGACGTTCTGTTATAGCTTTCCCACTTGTTCGTCTCGGATTCAGACAAAATCCACAGCCGTGACTTTCGCCGTTCCTGGACAAATGTTTGTCCAATCCAAAACCTGAGCGGCCATAAGTCATACAGATCAACACCATGTCTCTACCACCTGCCCTTCATTCTGTTCGTCAAACTACGCTCAGCCAACGATCAGGGGATGAGCTGATCCACGCGCCTAGTTTGCCTGAGCAGCAGTATACTACCATTATGCCAAATAATGACGCCGCTTTGTTATTGGATTATCGCAACGGCAATGACGAAGCCTTTTCTCAACTCGCTGAACGCTACCACGCGTTAGTCGTCTGTGCTTGTCGTCGACAAGTACCCCAAGCTGATGTCGATGATTGTGTTCAAGCGGTATTTTTGGTGTTAGCACGAAAACCAGCAGCGGCAGCACGTGCCCAAGCGCTAGCTGCCTGGCTCCATAATGTCTGTCATTTTGTTTGTCGCGATGCACGTCGTTCCGCTCAACGTCGACGAACAGCCATGGATCACCTTGAGCCCGTTATTTCTCAAAAATCTAAGCCAGAAGCGGCCGTCTTAGCACAACTCGACGATGCTTTGTTGCGACTAGCTGAACCACAACGCGCGGCGGTTCTACTGCATGCAGAAAACAGCTCAGCAGAAGAAATTGCCGAACGCTTAGGCATTACCAAAGCAAACGCGTATAAATTAACCCAACGGGGATTATTCACCTTGCGCAATTATTTAGTGCGAAATGGAACACCCGTGGGCGCTGCCGCATTAGTGACACTTATCAGTGCAAATAATGCCAATGCCGCAGCTGTCGCATCTCCCTCTTTAGCCGTTTTATTATCACAGCCAACTACCAGTACCATTCATTTACTTACCCACGGAGCCACCATGAATCTTACCATCGCAACAGCAAAAACTGCACTAATAGCCTCATCGCTAACCCTCGTGCTCGGTATATCCGCGGTAGTCGCTGCGGATGTCCTGACACCAACCACACCACCGCCTCAACCAATTACTGAAAAAGTCATTACTGACACCGTTTTGACTCACTCAGGAATCATAACATTAAAAGTCAAAGAAATGAAGATGAGTGACGCCATCAAATGGGTTTCACAATTAACTCATGCTCACATTGATCTTGATAAGACTCTCGCCGATAAAAGAATTAGCTTTGATTTTCAAGACCGCCCCTTGGCAGAAGTACTTGGGGAAATCGCTAAATTAGTCGACGGAACCGTACAGGTGGATAAGGAAAAGGCCGATCACTTTTCCATTATTCCCGCGCCAAAAATCGCCGCTCTTCCTGCGGTAGATATTGCTAAAGAACCAGCGATTGATTTTCCGCCAATTACGATGCGAGTAGAAGCTATGGAGATTCAAACTGTCGCTGAATTTATAGAAAAACTCTCTGGTACTGTCATTCGTATTGACCCCCAATTGCACTTCCAAGGGAAACAATTGATATCTTTAGAATTTCAAGAGACCGACTTTCTTGAAGCTTTAGATTTGTTAGCAAAATTACTTTCAGCTAAAGTTCAAACCGTTGCCAATAAGCCAAATGAATTTGAGATCGTACCCAATCATCCCATTAACGAACAAGAGCCAACTGTTCCTGCCGCCGCGCAATAATCAGATTCAGTAAAATACAAAGAGTTCTCGTTTAACTACATGAAAACGCCCAATGACTATGAGATCATTGGGCGTTACTTGATCATCAAGTATGATGACAACTTACTTAATTTCTTTAATCCGTAAATTGCGATAACGATAGGTCGCACCTTTTTCGCCGTGGTGTTGAATTCCTAACGGGCCGCTTGCGTCCATGTCGTCTTCGATGTCCGTGGTTATGACACCATTCACTTCAATTTTTATTTTTTTACCAATACAGGTAATGCGATAGGTGTTCCAGTCATTGCGTTTGAACGTTTCGCCAGCACGAGCACGCCACGCCTTAACATTTTCTGGATCCGCCTTAATTGGGCTGATAAACCATTGGCGACGACCTTCATCGTACAATCCGCCGGACCAACCGCGCGCGGGATCGCCATCAACTTCGGCCTGGTAACCGAATACTTTACCTGGTTGGACATGAGCGCGAAACATGAATCCGGCGTTCGCTTTGCCCTCTGGCAAATGGACGTCACCCTCAAAAATAAAATCACTGTAGGATTTTTCCGTGCAGACGAAAAATTTCTTTTCGCCGGTTAAATGTATTTCACTGTCTTTAATTTCGACCGTGCCCCATTCATAAGCGTTTTTCCAGCCCGCAATAGTTTTGCCGTCAAACAGCGGCACAAAACCATCTTCGGCAGCCTGCACCAGCATTGCACTGGCCATAAGCATAAGTGAGACAAACGAGAACTGACGGTAGAACATCGGCCATACTCCTGTGTGGTTGGTCGTGTGCATCCTGAGCATAAAAGCCTGATCGAGCAATAAGTCTCTTTGCCCATTTTTTCGCTGTCTTCAACAAACAGAACACAAAAGCGCTCTAAACGATCATTCTTCCTGCTCTATCAAAAGAGCCCATTCCCCACCTAGACGATTTATTCCACGTCCGGTCGCAACGTCCGAGTCTTTTTGCGGTCACTAGTCGCGGCTTTTCCTTCTAGACGGCGTTCTATGCTACCACGACTGGGCTTGGTACGTTTACGCATTTTGGGGACAGCCACCGCATCACGGATCAATTCACAGAGACGTTCAACCACCAATTCGCGATTGGTACGTTGACTGCGCGATTCGTCGCAGGTCATAATTAATTCACCATCGGCGGTCAGCCGACTGCCAGAGAGAACCACCAATCGGTCGAATGCTTTCCAAGACAGGCCACAAATGGCATTAATCGAAAGGCGTAATTCCACTTTGGTTGAGGTGGTGTTGACGTGTTGTCCACCAGGACCACCAGAGCGTGAGGCGCTAAACGTGAGGGCGGCCTGAGGCACTTCAATGCCAGGCGCTAAACGAAGATGACCAGGTGTCGTTTCAACCATGATGGGAAGTTTCGGATGATGTCGCTAATGCGGTTCGTAGTTTTTTATTTTTCCGCCGATCTATTACATATGGAATAAGTAACAACGAAACGACGACGCAATACAACGGACTTAAAAACCAATTAAAGGTGGATTGCGCGTCTACGTGCCAAATGAAGACCTTAAAATAAACGCAGGCTTGGATCACCGCACAGAGGGCAATAAACAATGCTAAGCAAATGTGGCCAACCTGGGTTTTACTCGACCACCACACTTGAATAGCAATGAGATACGGCCAGGCGAGCCATGGTAAAAATGCTAAGGCGAATACATTGCCGGCGCTTTGTACCATGATTGCTAACGCGATGCCTAATAGCAGCACAACGTCAGCGATGATGATAAAAGTGCGCAGCTTATTCATATTAAATGGCAGGACTACTATGACCATTAGCCATTAATTTTGCCACGCTTTTTGCGTTTGGACGATGAATAATGCCGCGTTCCGTAATAATTGCGGTGATTAAATTCGCAGGCGTCACATCGAATGCGGGATTTGCAACCTGAACATCGGCTGGCGCAAAGACGGTGCCTTGTGGCGCGCGTACTTCATCAGCGTGGCGCTCTTCAATTTCAATATCCATGCCGTCTTTAAGCGAGAGGTCGAAAGTACTGTAAGGAGCCGCGACATAAAATGGAAGGCCGTGATGTTTGGCCAATACGGCTAAACCATAGGTGCCAATTTTATTCGCTGCGTCACCATTCGCAGTAATTCGATCAGCGCCGACCATCACCGCTTGAATACGACCACGCTGCATTAAATGGGCAGCCATATTATCACAAATCAAGGTTACTGGTACGCCAGCGCGTTGTAATTCCAAGGCGGTAAGACGTGCGCCTTGTAATAAAGGACGTGTTTCATCGGCAAAAACCGCGATTTGTTTACCGGCTTGATGTGCGTATAAAATACAGCCAATAGCCGTGCCAACCCCACCCGTCGCCAACGCTCCGGTATTACAATGGGTTAAAACACCTCCGCCAACTGGCAATAACGCCATGCCATTTTCAGCAATACGCGCACAGAGTTCTGCATCTTCGCGGTGAATACGCTTGGCTTCCATTAATAAACGCGCACATAATTCGATCGCGGTCAGGTCTGTCGTATGACGTTCAAAACAATCGCGCATGCGTTCTAGTGCCCAACGCAAATTCACTGCTGTTGGACGACTGGAAACTAAACGTTCAAAGGCATGTTTAAATGGTTTTTCTAATGCCGTGGCCTTTTTCGCTTTCACAGCGAAAGGCACTAAATACAAGACGATGCCATAAGCGCTAGCAATACCAATCGCAGGTGCACCACGCACCACCAAACTAATGATGGCGGAACGTAACGACTCAATGTCGCTTACATTGCGATACACAACTTTTTGCGGTAATTGCGTCTGATCGAGTAAAACCACCTGACCATCATACAATTGTCCGCGCCAGTCGACGCCACGCAGCATTTCATTAAGGCCAGTTTGCGCCGCTGATCGACTCACTTTATTTACGCTGATTTTTTCACGTAATGGGCGTTTGACGGAAACACGAGCAGATGCGGCGCGTTTAGGAGCGAGAGATTTTTTTACTTTAGGCATGGCGGCACTGTGCAAACTCTGCCAGCTCAGCAAGCGCCGGTCGCTTGACCCTTATTGATTTTCCGGCGTTAACGGATCCTTAACCAGGGGTGAATCATGACTTCCCAACAAGCTTCGCTCTAAACGATGATAGAGATAAGACGCCGCAATCAGCACGACACCGACCAACATAAACGCTAAAATACGATAGATTTGTTGGAAACCACTCATGTCGAACAACAACAGTTTCGCGGCCGTCAGGGCAAATAATCCCAATGCTAATAGTCGCATGGTGCGCTGACGGAAACGGAATCCGACTACTAACGCCGTCGACGCTAAAATTACCCACACCACCGTCACCGCAAAGGTCGACAATCGTCGAGCAGCCGGATCATGGCGGTAATGTTCGTTATAATAGGCAATGGGTTCGCACGTCGCTGATAAAAAGAGAAACGCCGCAGCTGCCCAAAAGATGAAACGCGTGAGACCTTCTTCTTTATTCAAAGAAGGAGAACGCAACGTCGTCCAACCATAAAACATTACCAAAATCGTCAGTGCCATCACCGCGTAACGTCCATTAATAAATAATATATTCGCCAGCCACGGTGCCATTAAACCAAGCAAACTACACAGCATGGCAAAAATACCGAACACTACCCCAATCCATATAGCTCCCGTAGGAGCACCGCGTGGCCAACGGAAAAATCCGTAGGCGGCAGACAACGTACTGATCAAGGCTAACGACCAGAAACGCCAAGCGACTTCCGCATCGCCGTAAAAGGCGTCCTCGCTCCAGGCTAAACCTTCACTTATGAAGGCGACGGTGGTCACCACATGCGTAAAACTTGGCAGCCATGCCCAAGTTGGAAACGTTAAACGCTGCAACGCTAATGCCGCTAATGATAAAACTACCATTAAAAACCGTGCGTTTGCCAGCGGAGGAATCGCCTGATCATTCGTGGTGTAGAGAGCAAAAGCTCCTACGACGCCTAAACACATGGTCAACGCCGCTGCATATGCGATCCCATTATTACGCCACTGATGAGCCAACACGGTACATACGATAGCCAATATGCTCCAAACCGCGACTAAGATATGATGCGTTGAATAAGCGCCTGTCTTATCCTGTTGATGTGCCCATGCGACGGTTTCTAGCGTCGCTAATAACACCGCCATAATGACCGCTGCAAAAGCCCACGGTCCATTATCTACGGCTGGCCCAGACCAAGGACGTTCAATCGCATGACATCGACTATACGCGTATAACGCAACCACCGTACACAGCGCCATAACAAACCGTGCATTAATTATCGGATATCCCGTAACCGTTGGGACGCTGTAAGCCACAAATGCCGCGACCGTGCTAATTAATACTGGAAGAATGACTAAGCGCGCGCTGTCAGGCGATATCCAACGATAGGCAGCGCCCATTAATATTCCCGCACCTATTAACCACCAAGCACTAAGCGCAGAGGCTAACGGTAACATGACCCAGGGCGTTCCCGCATAGGTGTGACAGCGTATCAATTCAGCCGAACCAACGCCCAATAATAATGTCAACGCTAACCACCAAGAACCACGAGTGGTTTTTCCTGAAGCGCCAAAATGTAGATGCGTATAAGCCATACCCGCCATAGCCAATGGAGCGACGATGAGCGCCATCAACCAACTATTTGCGATAAATAGCGCGTTTACTGGTGCGTTTGGCAAAGTAACGACTGCCAAACGCAACACGGCAACCACAAAAACTACATGCGCCATCATGCGTGTCGGATTATGGGCGTAACGATAACCTAACATTAATAAAACGATGGCTTCGGCACACCACGCCGTGGCAATGGCCTCTACCGGCAAGAGATAAAACCAAGCCAACATCAACAACATGGCACCAATGGTGAGGAAACTATTTATCACCTTTTCATCCCCTGGCACACGAAGACGCGTCACCGTACCTGCGATGGCATAGGCAGCGGCCAAACCAAAACACACCAGTGCCATACCGAGTTGATGTTCGTCACTTAATAAATACGCCGCAGAACCCAAGGTGAAGGCCACATTTCCCACCACCATAGCGAAACGACGAACGGAAACCTCTGTTTTCAAATGCCAATGCTGAGCAAAAGGCACGAGCAGAAAAATCATATGAAATATTAACAACCACACGGTCATCGCGACTACGCCAATTGGGACACTCTCTTTCGTGTGTAACCACCCCGCATACATCGCTACCGTTCCACCAAAGGCTAACAGATCGAGCGCCTGCCAACGTCGGAACCACGCCGCACCAAGCACGCCTA
>SYDV01000521.1 GCA_005801395.1 Planctomycetia bacterium
ATCGCTGTTATTTCCCTGCACCATGCTCGGCCCCCTGCCGTATCGTTGCGGTGACCAAGACCCCCGGTGGTTTGACGCGAGTGCGGAATGGCCAGTCATTGAAGCGCAACTCCAAGCGATTTCGGGGGAATTAGCGGCGATTGTTTATGAGCCATTACTGCAAGGTGCCGGTGGCATGTTGCTGTATTCCCCGGATTTACTGCGTCGGTTACGAGCGTGGGCTAACGCACATGATGTGTTATTAATTGCTGACGAAATCGCCGCTGGCATGGGGCGCTGCGGTGCAATGTTGGCGAGTCATCATGCTGGACTGGATGTCTTGCCGGATATCGCGGTATTATCCAAAGGACTCACGGGCGGATTTTTACCCTTCGCCACGGTGCTGACGACCGATGCGATTTATGACACTTTTTTAGGCGATTGGCACAGCCAACGCGCCTTTTTACATTCCAATACGTACGCTGGCCATGCGCTGGGAGTCGCGGTCGCGCTGGCTTCACTAGATGTGTATGCGGAAGAGGACGTCCTCGACCAAGTCGCACGCAACGGACCGTTGCTCAGACAGGGATTAAAACAGGTAGCCCAACACCAGCCACATTTACACAACGTCCGAGGACTCGGCATGATGGCAGCGATTGATGTACGCGCGGCTGATGGCTCGCCGTTGAATCCAGCGAATCGTACCGGTTGGCATATTTACCGTGCGGCAGTCGAACGTGGCGCTTTGCTACGACCCTTAGGCGACACCCTGTATGTATTCCCGCCACTCAACACCACGCCAAACGAAATCGCACACGTCTTACAAGTGCTCGACGACAGCGTCCGCGCGGTGTTGAGCTAATAATTAATTTAATCTGTTCTTGTTCGAGATGGCTTAACGAAGGCAATTCACAGGAGACGCGGTAACCCGTTCGGGTCACTTAGGCGCGGAGGCTAGAGGAGAAGAGATAGATCTGTTTTCTCCTCTGAATTCCGCGCCTCCTGTGAAGCAGTCCTTTTGAAGGCATTGAAAGGGTATTAAACTGCGTCTTTCGTCAGCGCGCCGTCGACTAAACGCCAAATGCCCTGCGTATTCGCATTGCGCAATGGTTCCGGCAATAATTCTTGTGGTGCGTTTTGGAAACTCACTGGACGAACGAATCGCAGAATGGCGCCGGTGCCGACTGAGGTGCTGCGTGAATCGGTGGTCGCTGGGTATGGTCCACCGTGAACCATCGCGGGACACACTTCGACGCCGGTGGGGAAGCCATTCCATAATAAACGGCCAACGTGTTGACCGAGCGCCTCTGCTAAGGCCGTACAAGTGCTGAGGTCAGATGCCGCCGTATGAATGGTGCCGGTTAATTGCCCAGGAATACAGGCGGCGACGGCTTCCATTTCGGCCAGGGATTTACACACCACCACCACCGATGAGGGGCCGAAGACTTCTTCGCGTAAGTGTTCATCCGCGATAAAGGTACTAGCGTCGACACGGAATAAACGCGCACCCGCTTGCGTGCGTTTCGCATCGGCAATTTGGGCAGCAGCAGCAATGGCGCTGACACCTTTACGTTTTGCCAACGTCGCAACGCACTCTTCATAACGTCGGCGAATGCCTTCGTATAACATCGTCCCAGGTGCCGCAGCCGTGACTAATTCACTGGCTTTTGCTATGAACACATCCAGCTCTTTCGACGCCATCGCAACAACGACACCTGGGTTAGTACAGAATTGTCCAACGCCCATGGTCAGCGATCCGACAAAGCCTTCGGCGATAGCAACGGCGCGTTCACTTAAAGCGCCAGGCATAATAAACACCGGATTAATACTGCCCATTTCCGAGAACACCGGGATCGGTACCGGACGTGCAGCAGCGGCATTATAAATGGCGCGACCTGCGCCTAATGAACCAGTAAATCCCACTGCGGTAATCGCAGGATGCGTCACTAACGCCGTGCTGACCTTGGTGTCCACCGATTGAATTAAATTGACGGTCCCTTTCGGTAATCCGCAGGTGGCGATGGCTTTGGTCACCGCTTGCATGACCAGTTCCGAAGTGCCTGGGTGAGCGGGGTGGGCTTTTAATACCACGGTATTTCCGCCGGCTAATGCCGACGCGGTATCACCGCCAGCGGCGCTAAACGCCAAGGGAAAATTACTGGCGCCGTAAACCAGCACCGGGCCAAGCGGCATCAACATGCGCCGCACGTCAGGACGCGGCAGCGGTTTGCGCTCGGGCATGGCGCGATCAATGCGCGCATCAATCCACGAACCTTCTTTAATCAACGCGGCGAATGCACGTAATTGTCCGGTGGTGCGACCACGTTCACCGGTAATGCGCGCTTCTGGCAACGCGGTTTCGGCGACGGCACGTTTAATTAACACGTCGCCCAGCGCTTCTATTTCGCTGGCGATGGCTTCTAAAAATGCGGCACGCTGTTGCGGCGTGGTGCGACGATAAATCGCAAATGCTTCGGTTGCCGCCTGTGCGGCTTTATCGGCGTCAGCGAGCGAGGCTTCTTCAAAATCCGGAGAGAGTTTCGTTGCCGTCGTCGGATCAATGGCGTGAAAGGTTTTTCCCGAAGTCGAGCCAGCAACGCCAGCGATGACATTTTTTCCATGTAAATCCATGAGATCATTTCCTTAAAGAAAAGTACTTAGCCAACCGTGTTTTGCAGGGTGCCAATATGGGTAATGGTGATCGCGATGACGTCACCTTTCTGCAAGGTAAACTCATTCGGTGGCACCACGCCAGTTCCAGTCATTAGGAAACAGCCGTCTGGGAAACTGCTTTCGCGGTAAAGAAATTCTACTAATTCAGTCGGCTTGCGTTTCAACTGCGCCAAGGTGGTGGCGTTATTAAACATTTCTTTACCCGCGCGTGAAATAATCACACGAATTTCTGCCGTGTTCGGCATAGGCTCATTGGTGAGATAGATACAGGGCCCTAAACCAGCGGCCTGATCATAACATTTTGCTTGTGGTAGGTAGAGTGGGTTTTCACCTTCGATATCCCGACTACTCATATCATTACCAATGGTGTAACCAATAATTTTCCCTGTCGTATTGATAACCAAGGTCAATTCAGGTTCCGGAACATTCCATTTAGAGTCTTTGCGAATACGCACATTGGTATTCGGCCCTGCAACGCGATGGGCTGGCGATTTAAAAAACAATTCCGGACGCTCAGCATCATAAACACGAGCGTAAAAATCACCGCCGCCTGAGCCCTTAGATTCTTCGATACGCGCATCACGACTGCGATAATAAGTCACGCCAGCAGCCCACACCTCTTGCGTAGAAATAGGCGCCAATGCGGTGAAGCCGCCACTGATTTTTTTGCCACTCTTGATTGCCTTTTGCACTAACGCAATCGCATCGCTGTGCTGAAAAATGCTCACCCAGGAAAATCCAGGCAAAGAATAAGTGCCGTCAGCAGTTTCAATCACAGCGCCATCAGCAGTTCGGTAGAGTTTCATCGCAGCCTTTCAGACCAAGGGTCACGTAGGGGAAGGCGGACCCTAGGCCGTTAGACGGCAAGGCGCAACTACACTGATGGGCCGATTCTCATACTTGTGTCGCTAAACGAGAATATTCATGACGGTTCGTATCTATTCTCGACGTCTCCAGCCAATCATCAGACCACTACTCGCCCCCAGCAGTATGGCGATTAACGATATCAGAACCGTCGTCGATAGTAATTGAACCTGTGGCAGCGTAATAACAGGCGAACGTTCGTTGCTAATTAACAGGCTCCACGCTGGGGCATGCTCAATCATGGACGGCAAACGCGACCATAAAATCACATCAAATGGGGTACGCTCTGACGTTCCAAAAATTATGGCGCGCTGCGGTAGCTGTCCGGTCCATATTCCTGTCACTAACTCATGCGCCTTATCACTGTCGCCTAAGGCAGGAGTGCCATTAGAAAATTGCGTTCGTTTTTCAAAGCGCCAATTACCAAACTGAGCTAACGGCTGCAACTTCCCTGATTCATCGAGCAAAACGGCGTTTTTTATCGCCTGGTAAGTCATTTCGTCATCACTCACCAATGGATTGTCGCCTACATCGATGGTCACTTCCAACGACACGGATTCATCTTCGGGAATCAATTCGACAAAAATATAGGAATTGCCATGGGCATATATTACGACGCAAGTCATCAACAGTAACAGAGTTCGCAAAACGACACGACTGCTCTGAATCATATCGTTGCAGCTCATGCCGATGGCCACCACGAATTATTTTTTATTCCAACGCAAAACGCGACCAGACGAATTCCATTCACATTCCATAATGTTACCCTGTGCATCAAAGGTCACGCCATGGGGAGACGTCACCACACCAGCGCGCCAATCTGCGGGCACCACTTTGTTGGTATTGGTCTGACCTGCCGTGTCGTTTACTCCCAAAATTGCGACTACTTTGCCTTCTTTATTCAGTACCGACACTCGTCCTGCGATTTCAGCCACCGCGACATAATCGCCATGGAATGACGCCGAACTTGGACGACGCAGGCCTTCGGCGGGCACTTCGCCGATGATCTTGCCATCCAGCTGCAAGTGCAGAATACGATTATTGCCACGATCGCAGACAAATAAACGTGGTGGGTCAAAGCGATTATCAACGTGTACTTTGTGCGCGTTGCTTAATTTCCATGGTTCACCAGGTCCGCCAAATTCAGCTTTTAATTTGCCCTCTTTGTCGAAGACAAAAATATAACTTTTACCATAACCGTCGACCACAAATATATCACCATTCTGTGCCACATCACAATTGGTAAGTCTTAATCCACCAGAACGCTTTTTGATTTCCTCTTTAGTTAATGTGACGCTTGATCCATCATCCTTTTTTACCGTTAGTTTACCCCCTACGTCGGAAATGATCGCGCCATTAAATTTATCACCCGTTTTCAACTCGATACTCACCGCCTTTACTCTGTTTTCCGGGAAGGCACTGGTGGGAATTTCCATCAAAACCGTGCCGTCTGTTTTCATTTTTAAGACTTTGGTTTGACCTAGTACCGTGGCGTAAATGGCTTCTTCACCGTTGATTGTGCGAATCGCGAAACCATGCAAGGTTTCTGGACACTTTATTTGGCGAATAAAAACCCCATCCGCACCGTAAACTTGCAGGCCACCTTCGCTTTGACCTTCAACGCTAACATAAATATGCCCAGCCGCATCGACTTGAATCTCTC
>SYDV01000522.1 GCA_005801395.1 Planctomycetia bacterium
AAACTCTTCGACGAATACGCCGTCACCAACGACAAATTCGCAAACCTCTTGAAGCAAAACACCAAACCCTAACATCCACCACACATCAACAGGATCTGCGTCCGGTAGGCGGACAGGTGTCCTTATTTTGAGTCCAACTTAACTTGCAACTCAAAGTGCCAGCCCTGCTCAGTTCGCCGCCAGGCCGTGCCGCTTGGTAACGGTTTAGCATCTTCAAACGTCAACATGCCAAGGGCTTTCTTCGACACTCTTAGCAAACGCCAACTATAAATCGACCATAAATAATCATCTGATCGTTGATTAACTGGCGACATGCGAACTGCTGCAGGCGATTCGTTTAAGTGGCCTACTCGCGTCAGAAAACCTGCTCGGTTAAATTGTAACCAAACAAAAAGCCCAGGTGTATTTACGGCTCGCATGACGACGACCTGCGATTCATTTTCGCTCGCATAGGTAAATAATTCTATGGTTTCTTGATCTAACCAACGAGTGCGAGCCATTTCAAATATCGCTAACGCCTCGACATCATGTGACGCCCACCATTGTAATATACGATCCGCATCACCCGCATCTGATATGAGTGGTTTACTGGTCGGTATGAGGAGCTGCTGCACCTGCTTTTGCTGCCACGTCATCGTCTTTATGACTTCGTCAATTGGTTGCGCTGGCACGTCATGCCTGCTGACACATCCACTACTAATTAATAACACGATCAAGAAACAAACGCTATGTCGCATAACCAACCTAGAGATGGGTGATGATTTTTTTACACCAATTCAATATAAGAAAAAACGGTGAACGATCGTTGCCACAAATAGTTCAACGAAGAGCCGTGCTCCTTTTTCCTCGCTCAAAATGTACCCGTTACTTCGCGCCTTTGCGTTTACGAATATTGAGCTCTGGATCCTTGATCGTGACCACGCTGTAGGGTTCGACCGAATGCGTTAGCCACACGCTGCCGCCAATGACGCTGTGGTGTCCGATGACGGTGTCGCCGCCCAAAATAGTGGCTCCAGCGTAAATGGTGACGTGGTCTTCTAAATCGGGGTGGCGTTTATTACTGGCGCCACGTTTTAATTCGCCGTGTTCGTCTTTGGCTAATGGATTCCAGGCGACTAAACCAACGCCTTGGTACAGCACGCAATGTTTTCCAATGCGACTGGTTTCACCGATCACGACACCCGTACCATGATCGATAAAAAATGATTCGTCGATTTGCGCACCAGGATGCATGTCGATACCAGTGCGGCTATGTGCAACTTCGGTCAGCATGCGCGGAAAAATTGGCACGCCGCGTTGATACAAACGATGAGCAAAGCGTTGAACACCTAAAGCTTCAATGCACGGATAGCTGAGAATAACCGTCGCGCGGTCACTGGCCGCAGGATCACTAGCAAATGCCGCTTCGACGTCCGTCATGACTAAAGCGCGAATCATGGGTAAATCGGCAATAACATCGTTGGTCAATTCACGCGCCTTCGCGTCAACACTGTCGCAGCTGTAACCTTCACGTATTGCGGCAAATGCCAGTGTCCCCTGCACATATTTGCGGAGGGCCGTGGTCAATGCCGCTAATCTTGCTTTGGTAAATGCAGGCAATTCAGCGCCCGTCACTGCGCCAGAACTAAAATACCCAGGAAATAATAACGTCAGAATCAGATCACAAACCTTGGCGGTATTTTCGCGACTTGGCAATGGACAACGCGCGGCATCATTAATGCCTGGTCCATTGACGTAATCTGCCAATAAGCGATCGACCAAGGAAATATCCTCTGAGCGACGCGGCGATTTCATGGTGTCGATTTCTCCGTCAACTGATCTACTTTATTTATTAAAGGCAACTCCGCCGTCGGTGATGGGATTGCTGGTATTGGCTGTGGTTGACCTAAATCACGTGGCAGCGGCAACAGCATTGCCGCGGTGGTTTTTCCAGCTTGCACGCTCGCTAAATTAGAACGTGCGGCTTCCAATCGACGAGAATATAATGACTGTAAATGCACCCTGATTTTACCTGCTTTGCGTTTCGCTTCTTCGCTCGCAAACCAAGTAAACTCCGTAAGAGATGTGTCGGCATTAAATAATTTCATCGCTGATTCAAAAGCGGGCACGGCTTTGCTGTAATCGCCAAGGGCAAAATAGACGCATCCGATGGTATCGTAGACATCATGCGATGGTTGTTTAATCATCGCTTTTTCTAAACGTGGGACGACCAATTGTGCCGTTTGCAGATCGAATGGTGTAGGCGATTCAGTGCCGGCGACCAAGCCATAAGCAAGGGTATTGTCGAGTATCTTTTCTAATAATAAGGCGTTATTCTCCGTACCCACACTTACATCAAAAAAAGGACGTAAACGATGGCGATAACGATAAACTGGACGATCATCAAATCGTTGATCACCTTCGTGATCGGTACCGATTGCGACATCAATTTGTCGCAACACTAAATATCCCAACCGCTGCCGTGATTCGCTGTCAGTACGATTCAACCACTTCCCTAACGGAATATGATTTCCGTTATCGGCTTCCTGGAGGCCCTGCGCTAGATCGCGATCTTGCTGACTCCATTCGATCAATACGGCTTGCGGATCGGCAGAACTTGCAGCGCGACTAGGATCGAACAAATACGTTGTGACTAACAGCAACGCGATGATGGTGAGGATTAAACTATGTCGCAGCATACGAATCCATTGGTGGTGACGTGAAACCAGATGAGGTTCTCGATGCACATCGCGCAGATAGGCGACGCGTTCGGCGATACTATAATGTCGCCAGCTGGGTTCAGTCTCGCTGTGACCTGAAAGCCGTGCAACTGATTTGAGCGCATCGCACATCACCAGGGGGTCACCCGCTAATTCAGCTCCCACCAGATCCGCTTGCCGTTCACAGGCACGGCTTAGCCACCCAAACACCAAACGCCACATAATGGCCATCAGCACTAGCGCCGCGCTAATTTCAGCGATTCCTCGCACATGTTGGGCGCTGGCATCCAGGTGGACGAAAACCATGCCCCAAGTCAGCAACGGTTCTAGGTAATCAGCAAATGGTTCACGCAGCAAAAACGAACAAAGCAGCGATGCGTTCGCAAAGAGAAAATACATCCACATATGCCCATGACGCGCATGACCAAGTTCATGTCCCAGAACGGCCAACACTTGCTCACGCGGCAGATCGCGCATCAAGTCATCGGTGAATAAAACGTAGCGCAGGCGTGACACCAACCCAATGACTGCCGCATTATAAACACGACCACCAGGAATCGGCCAACGCATTAATCCGGCAATCCGCACGCCCATACGATCACATGCCTGTCTCATCATGTCAGACATCTCTCCAGCCGGCATGCGCTGAGCTCCCCACATTGGCAACAACAGCCATGGCATAACTACTAACACCACTACCATAAATAATTGCGCTCCGTAAATGGCTAATAACGCGCCCCATTCTCCATGAAACCAGGTGTCTTCTAAGTCGTAATATTTCGCAATTAAAGCCCCGATGTCAAAAAATGGTAAAATCACCAACATCGGTAAAATACCAAAGCGCAATTGTTGCAACACCATGCCTATGCGTGTCCATGAATGTCCGGTCAACATTCGCACAGCAGGTGTCATCGTCCACCAATGAGCAATTTGCATGACAATCCATGGCGCCAGGGCCAAGGTGAAAAAATGATTGTGAGCAGACCAGCCCATGCCGTAACACAACCATGCGTACCACGCTAAAATAATTCCTTGTGCGCACAGATCCCAACGACTCAACCACCTTCGCTTACCGCGACGACCTAACACGCGTGCCATGATTTCGCCAACCACTAACCACACCGCAAAACTAATACCTAGGGTACTCAGGAGCAGGGTCCAAGAATTACCTGCCGATGATTGCACCACTGTCCGCGTTGCCGTTTCGGCAATCGTCAGGGCAAACAATAAGGGCAGGAGTCCGAACATGAGCTGGGCACCGTAACACCCAAACGGAGCGGACGAAGCCCCTCCCCCTGGAATGACCTGCCGTGGTTCGCTGCCTCAGCCAGATGAGAATCATTCCCCAATCCAGACTTCCGCCACCGCGAGTCAGCTACAGACTAAAGACCATGCATCAGGCCGTTGGCACTTTAGATAGACCAGCACCCGCCGCCGCGACAAGCGACTTCGGTACACTGCGATCGCATGTGCTAATGGCACATGTCACCAATCGACGCGTACTCGTACCCAAAAGCATTGCGACCGAACTCGACCAATGGGCAACCGAAATGGTAAAAACCGCAGAGGGTCCGGCGATCGGCCTGCAAGCCAAAGATATTCCCAACGTGTGGTTCGATTTATTAGGCTGGAGCGGCGTGCCGATCAGCGCTGACGGCCCTCTGCGTTGGGGCGTCGATATTAAAGAAGACAACGTACCGTTACCAGAATTTCACGGCGCCACCTTAGTTTTACCGCCACCACCAGTATTAGCACAATTAACTAGTTTAGCTTTGAAACCACTGCGCATGTTAGCAACCAAAAGTCTCAACGTGCGATTACAAGCGGCAACTGGTTTACACCTGTTTTTATGGGCAAATCAGGCAGTTATCGTATCGAGTGCGAACGTACCCCTCGGCGGATTTTTACATGGTCCACAACCAGGTACGCGCCATTCGCTCAGTGTGCCGGTTGGTGATTCCCAGGTATTGCGCTGGTGAATGATATCGCTGAGCGCAAACAAGCGCTGCGCCGCCGCATACGCGCTAACCGCATAGCCCTGTCCGAAAATCAACGCCAAGCCGAAACTCTTGCCGGTAACCAAGCGGTCATCACCTATTTAAAAAAAATAAATGCTAAAACCGTTGCCAGTTACTTAGCCGCTAGCAGCGAGATCAATCTCGACCAAGTACACCAGTACTGTTGGCAACTTGGCCAAGCGATTTATTTCCCACGCGTCATCGGTCTTAGAATGTTGAGCTGGCATGCGACCAAACCGCCACTGCGCCTGGTCCACGGCGCCTATGGCATCAGTGAACCTGACCCCGCGCACCACCCACCGCTCCCCCTGCCCCCAGATGCCGTGGTGCTAGTCCCAGGCGTGGCCTTTGCCGCCGATGGCCACCGCTTAGGCCAAGGCCAAGGATTCTACGACCGCGCACTGGCCCAACATCGCGGGCCAGCCATCGGAATCGGCTTTAGCTGCCAACGCGACGACGATGTGCCACACGAAGACCACGACCGCCGTTTGGATGGCGTGATCCTGGGTGGTGATGTCATGCTCATCTCACCTTGACCATCAGAGCCACCTTTCTAGCCTACGCCCCGCTTCAAAATCAGCTCTACTGGAGACTTGGGAGAGTGGTTTAATCCAGGACATTGCTAATGTCCCGTGGGGGTCAAACCCCACCGGCGGTTCGAATCCGCCAGTCTCCGCCATAGCCGACCATCGTCCGAACCGAGGACGGTGGTCGTTTTATTTGATGGATCAGTGATCGTGGCGTTCGGTCCTTGCTGGGGATCGGTTGGATGAGGGCGAGCTAACCCGCCGCCGCCGTCAGAGCCGCCGCTGCCGAGGGGCCAGAAGACTAAGCGTATGTCTTTGCCGAGTCCCAGGTGGGCTTCTTTCAGCACCGCCATAATTGTTTGTCGTTTTACTTCGGGTGATTGTTGGTCGAGGCCAGCAATATGTTTGCGCCAATGGTCGAGCACGAGTTCTGAATTAGCGACGGTCATCGACGCGCTGGCAATTTCGGCTTCGCAGCGTGCGCGCTGACGGTCGCACTCATCAATAGCTAATTGCAGTTCGGCAATTTTTGGTGCGACCGATTTTCCAGGCGCATCGCCGCTTGCGACCAAATCAATTAAGCGGTCGAGTCGTTGCTGGATACTGTCACGTTGCAGGGTGATAGTGCCGAGACGTTCTCGCGCTGGTCCTGCTAATAGGCGTTGTTGTTTCATTTCTGCTTCGAGCGCCAGTAATAAATCGCCCTGACCGTGCGCCGATTTCACCAATAATTCGATGACCGCATCTTCCCAAATAGTTGCTGAAAGATCTGAAGCGGTGCAGCCTTTGGCTTTGAGGCGATTGGTGCAGCGCAGGTAATAATGTGGCTTTCCACTGCGACCATACGACACGCTGCCAACTAATTCTAAGCCACAGTACGCGCAGCGTGCAACGCCCTGCAACGGCCACACGCGATCAGAGAGCGCGACTTTGTTAATCGATGTCCCTTTTGGATTCTTTGGTGACGAACGGCTACTCAACGTGTGACGGCACGCTTCAAACACTGAGCGTTCGACCAATACGCCAATTAATCGTGGATTAGTCAGCCAATCTTGCGTATTTTGTTTATGCCAGGCATTTGTCTTCGCCTTGCTACCCGCACGCGGTGGCGGCACGCCTTGTTCGTTCAACCACGCCGCGACTTGCGCGAGGCTGGCTCCATCCGTGACGCGTTGCCACGCTTGCGTGGCAATCGCACCCCACTGCGGATCAGGTATTAATTTGCGCGTTCCAGGTCCACCGATGACCGCCGTCGCGGTCGGTAAATGACCACCAGTAAATCCGCCCTGTGCTTTGCGATGCTGAATGCCCAATTTCACCCGTTCAGCAATCGATTCGCGTTCCCACTGCGCGACGGCACCGAGCATCGACAACATGAGCCGCCCCATCGGACTGCCAGTGTCGAGTTGTTCCATCACGGAAACTAACGCCACTTTGTGACGGTCAAATAAGGCGACGAGGTCAAGTAAATCACGCAAGTTGCGCGTGAGCCGATCTAAACGCCACACCACCAAGGTTTGCACCTGCCCCGCTTCGACAGCGGCTAAAATGCTTGTGATTCCAGGGCGTTTCAGCGACTTAGCTGAGAATCCCGCATCCTCCACCGCATCCGCGTTGCTGAGGTTGCGTAATTTACACAGCGTGAGACAGGCATCTTTCTGCGCTGCCAGCGATACGCCTTCGCGTGCTTGGTCTTCAGTACTGACGCGGGTGTACACCACATGACGCTTGTTGGGTGAGTTAGCTGAACTCGATGAGAGTGAAGGAGACGTGCTCATGATTTCACCACCGAATCCGTAAAGAGGGTGCCGACCACCACTGACATGCTGACCGCTTGCTCGGGCTGGAGCGCAAACGAATCGCGACCGATATTGACCGATGAAAGAATAAATCCCGAAGCCACCGCATCGCACACGCAGTAACGTTTCAAATACGCACGGCGGTCCTCAGTTTGCACCACGATTAAACGATTATGTTTCAACGGTAGGCGATCATCGACCAACACCGTCTGCCCATTCCATACCACGGGATATCCGCTGTCGCCTTGAATGGTCACCGCACGCCAATGACTCGGAATAGGAATCGGCTGATGATCATCGGGATCTTGTGAAGGTTCAGCCCATCCGGCTCCAGCGGTTACTACACCGATTACGGGAATGTGAGCCGCGATGTGCAAAGGCAGATTATTATTACGTCCAAGGTTTGATGCCTGTCCGTTTGAATCGTTCTGATCATCATCCGAAGAGCGCCCATGCTGCGCCTGCGCAGCGGCACTCTGCATATTCATCCCTGGACGCGACCATTCGGGCGGAAAAGCGCCGGTGGTCAGCCATTCTACGCGCACACCGAGCGCCACCGCAATACGTTGCAGGTATTTGGGTCCACCACGCTTCATCACCGTGGCATAGCGCTGCTGCTTTAAACCAGCGCGATCACAGAGTTCTGCTTTGGTCCAGCCTTTCGCGATGCGCCCGGCTTCGATTCGTTCTGCGAGTCCAGCGATAGGAACGGGTGGTGCCACGGGGTCTCCGAACGTGCTGATGTAGGTTTGATGTGTGCCTTATGTTTCCTTTATGTTACATTGCAAGAAATATACTTGCAGTCCAAACGAACTCTTTAGGGTGCGTTTTACTATGACGCCGACCCACGATTTGAGATCCCTGCGCTTGTCGAAAGGACTTCGACAAGACGATATCGGAAACCGCAAAGATGTCGTAGACGTTGAGAAAGGCCGTAAAATGCCAGGCCAACGTCT
Source organism: Planctomycetia bacterium (assembly GCA_005801395.1). The sequence goes on from SYDV01000522.1 coordinate 8,000, forward strand.
GATTCGGCGAATGGCCACCGCACTCCAGGTGCCGACTGACGTGGTCTTTGCCGCCTGTCAGGAATCAGTACGACGACTGGCTTCCGAAGTATCGACGGCTAACGCGAGTGTTTGAATATGATTCAAATTCAAACACTTGCACCAGAGCCTCAAACACGTCGCGCTGGTCGCTGTCGTCATCAGCCGCTGCGCGACGAACAGGGTCAACTGCGGGCCATTATCGAAGTTGCTCCGTCTGCGACCCTCGAACAACGTGCACGCTTTAAATCACTGGCGCGCATGCTCCATCAAATGTGGTTCATCGATCAGCCTTCGCCGTTGTGGGTGAATAATCGACCACCTGGGCTCACCCAAACCCAATCCAATCCTCCCATCAATTTTAAGGACATGCCATGAGCGACGATCCCATCAACGCCTTAGTCTCCACCCTGGTTGCGAAGGCCGGACATTTTTCCGATCTCGACGCGATGGTGATCGCGCTCGATGGCGGGTTGTCGTTGCTGCATAATGCTTCAGCGCGATCTATTTCGGTTGGCGCGATGAAATTGCGTCCGGGATATACCTTGGTGCGTTTGCATGATTTACCGGTGGGAGTGGTGAATCCGTGGAGATGGACACTCACCATCGATGATGATCGGTTGCGCTATGCGTTGTTGCATGCGATTGAGCGTTTACGTGACGGCACGCCGTTATCGTTGGTGTGAACACCGTCAGGAGACATGAACATTGACATGGAGGACCGGAGGACCGGAGGGAGACAGTGGGATTTCCTTTTAATTTTGGAAACTCTTCTTGTCTCTGTCTTATTCTTCCCTCCGGTTCTCCGGTCCTCCATGTGATCAATCGGTTTCCAGACAACTTCTGTTACAGGAACGAGGACTGATGGAGTGGTTCGCGGTGTCCAGTGTGGTGACCACCAGTTTAGCCTGGGCGGGTGCGGATGCTCGCGCCCGTGGTGCCTGGGTGTCATTGGCTGACGTGTGTCGGCAAACGATGACGGAAGGCCGTATTCGTTCGGCTAAAACTCAAATTTCTCGCGTGTGCCGTTTGGCCCGCGTTGGTGTCGGCGATTTACGCGCTGCCATCAACGCGGGTTTAATTATTTACGACGAAGATGATTTGGTGTTGGCGGGTTGGGATCTTGGTAAAGAACGTGAGGCGGCTCGTGCGGCGCAGCGTTCACGTGAAAACCGTCAGCGCCAACAACGTCAGGAATCGCCAAAT
>SYDV01000523.1 GCA_005801395.1 Planctomycetia bacterium
TCGCGACCATCAGCATGGTCGTATTTTCCGCGTCACGTTTGAGGGGCGTCCATTGCAGGCACCAGTCAAAATTGATGGCCAGCCAATTACAGCGCTGTTAGAAAATTTAAAACATCCAATTGATGGCGTGCGTCATCGTACGCGAGTCGAATTAAGTGAGCGTTCAACATCTGAAGTCATTGCCGCAACGCGTACGTGGATGAAGGATTTTGACGCAAATAAACCCGATGAAGCACATCACCTGTTGGAAGCGTTGTGGCTACATCAGCAGCACAATAAGCGCGACGATGCCCTGCTCGAAAAATTGCTCACGTCGTCAGTGGTGCATGCAAAGATTGCGGCAGAAACCGTGAAACATTTCTGGACCAATGTCGATTCGACCGGTGGCCGCGTTATCAATCTTGAAGAACCAGAAAAACACGAGGTCGTCACGGTACCAGCCCACCTGACGGGCAGTGACGCCAAAGCATACACGCTTGGTGCTGAAGTTTTCCGACGCGAAGCGCACTGTGCGACCTGTCACCAACCACAAGGCACCGGACTGGCCAATATCTATCCACCTTTGGTGAATAGCCCGTGGGTTAATGGGAACGAAGAACGCCTGATCAAACTCACGCTCCACGGCTTATGGGGCAAGATCGTGGTGAATGGCACCACCTATGATCCGGCATTAGGCGTCCCGCCGATGACCGCTTTCAAATCGATTCTTAAAGATAACGAAATTGCTGGCGTGCTAACCTACATCCGCAACAGCTGGGGTAATAAGGCCCCCGTGATTACTCCCGAGTCGGTCAAGAAGGTCCGAGAAGCGACGACAAAACAGACCATGTTTTATGCGCCAGACGATCTGCTGAAGCAGCACCCACTGGAATAACACCGTTCAGTCGGGGCAGCATTGGACCGCGGAGCGAGGTGACTTGCTCCGCGGTTTTTTTAATGATTTCGGCATCGGTGAGAATTAGTGCAAAGACATGAACATAGTTTAAAGTCATAAGACCTATTGGTTAATTATTCATACTCAATAAGATAGAGATAGTCACATAATATAAAAACTCGAGCTAGACGGATATAGCGCTCAAACACCATGCGAGTCTAAATGCCAAGCATGTCCTTTTTATTAGCATTAATTGGGGCGACGCACATCACGGAAAATATCTCGCACACGACACTCTTAGATCTGCGCCGCCCCCGTTGGGGGCTTCAAATCAATTAATCCGTTCGATTCCCAGCGCTGAAGCGCCGGGCTGGTGTTACGCCGCCCCCGTTTTTGGGCTCAAACGACCTCGAAAATTCCGAAACACTGGGATAGGCATTCATCTGGAAGTACCGAAAGATATTCTCGCTTAAATATCGCGCCTGATTGGTTGATTCTGATCGCCAGCGGAAGAACACACATGAGTGAGCTGTCTGATTTCACAGTCGATTTCCTCATTCAAAATGGAATCGATCCGAATAACGAGGTTTCCTTGGTGACTGCGCTCACCGGACAGGAGAAGTTACTCGTTCACTTTGCCGTCGTCCGGCTCATGGATAAAGGGACATTGTTTTCGCTCCCTGCCCTCAAGAAGGCTCTGCACTACCCGGCCTCTGACGTGAAGATCTCCGCACTTCATGCCATCGCCAAGATTGCCAAGGATGGAGAGCAGGAAACCTATCTCGCTGCTCTGAACGATCCGAAATACCCCGAAAAAATGACGGCCATCTCTCAGATCGAGAAGTTCAATGACGTCCGCGCTGTTCCCTCCGTAATCGAACGCCTACGCAAGATCCTCAGCAGAAAACGTCTCCGAGTCTACTTTGATGGTCATGAGTCTGAGGTGACACTGGCCGTGAAATACCTCGCACAGTTCAAGACCGGGGAAAATGCCGACCTCATTCGGAAAACTTATGCCATGATCCAGGAAAAGTGGCCGAATCTGGAATTACTTGAGCAACAAAGATTGGTAGAGAGTCATACAGAGTTTCGTCCGGTTAAATGAAGCGGTTCAATGATAGGAGCGGACTAATTAATACCGGGACAAGCACCGACTTAGGAAGACATAACGGCTTTACCGTACATGCTTACGTTACTTAATGGTTATCTGTCACCTACGCCGCGCTATCCCGTTTATTCTGAGCGTGACGGAAAAAACTCGTGGATTATGTTGGTTGAGGGCTAACTGATATCTTAAAGCCAACGGAGTCATCGTTCATGAAAAAGCACGTATTCAGTCTCGTCATGTGGTGCGCCATGTTATCGCAGGTCATGGGCGCTGAGACCATTTGGGTCGAAGGCGAGGACGCGCGCAGTAAAAAAATGTCGCGACATGGTTGGTATAGCGACGCGGTGAAGAAAGAACAATTATCGGGTGCCGCTTGGATCACGAATTTCACCAAAGACAACGATGGCGAAGCGAGTTATTCGTTGCGGGTCGCAACAGCGGGTACCTATGCCTTATGGGTGCGGGCAAATCACATTGGTGCGGCTTTATCATATCGCTTGCAAGAGAACGGTGAGTGGTTGTCGGTAGATACGGGAAAAACAATTGATTCCGTTAATATCGCGAATGACGGCAAGCCGGATATGCGCTTTGTTGCCTGGATGCGTGCGGGAGATGTGATGTTGCCCGCAGGCAATTCGACCATCAGTTGGAAAATGCATAGTGCAAATAATCACCATGGTGGCATTGATTGTTTTGTGTTGACCACGGTGCCTTTTACTCCGAACGGAATTGTGCGTCCTGGACAGAAGTTAAATCTTGCTGCCCCAGGTTGGTGGTCATTTGAGCCAGATGCTGACACGTTTGGTAAAGACTCGCTGCTCAATCTGCGGTTTCTCAATGAACGCGTTGCTGGTGAATCTGGATTTATACAGGCCAAAGGCGATCAATTTTTATTAGGCAATGGCAAGCCGGTGCGATTCTGGGGCATTAATTCAGGACACGGCATCATGAACGCAGATGATGCCACGGTCGAGATGACCGCCGCGCGTTTTGCTAAACTCGGTATTAATTTGGTGCGCATGCAAGGTGGTCTTTTTGATCGTAAGGGCAACGATCCAAATAAGATTAATGTGCATGAATTAGAACGATTATTGGACATCATCCAGATATTCAAACGTCACGGTATTTACACGCACGTGTCACATTATTTCCCCTTATGGATGGATTTAAAAGATTCAGATGGCATCGCTCAGTCCGCACTCGGGCAGCATCCCTTTGCGCTGACTTATTTTGAACCGCGCATGCAAGCCATTTATCAGTCATGGGTGCAGACGATCTTAACCACTAAACATAGCAAGTCAGGCAAGACATTAATGGATGAACCAGCAGTGGCCTGTTTTGAAATCATTAACGAAGACAGCATGTTCTTTTGGACTTTTAACGAAAAAAACTTGGGGGCTGGTCCGCTAGCGACGTTAGAAAAACAATATGCGGCATGGTTAATCAAGCAGCACGGTTCGCTCGCTCAGGCCATCATGGCATGGGGCAAGGAACAACATCAACGTGATGACCTAGCCGGTAAGCGCGTGGCGATTTTGGATGCTTTCAACATGACACGTCAAGGAATGACGAATGACCAGAAGCGTGCACGCATGCGTGACCAAATTGCATTTCTCGCCACCACGCAACGCGATTGGTATGCGCGCACCACGCAGTATGTGCGCAGTTTGGGATTCAAAGCGCCGGTGAGTGCCAGTAATTGGACGACGGCAGATAATATGGTTTTAGGTGGAGTTGAACGGTGGACCTACACCGCAACCGATGTCATCGATAAACATGGTTACGTCGGAGGGAAACATGAGGGTGAGGCTTCCGGACACTCTGTGCGAGAAGGCCACGTGTATGAAGACATGGTGGCTCTGCACAATCCAGAAAATCTACCGATCAGTTATATGCAAATTACCGGAAAACCACATCTGCATAGTGAGATTGCGTGGAATAAACCGAATCGATATATCGCTGACGGCAATCTATTAACCGCGAGTTATGCCGCCTTACAGGGGGTTGATGGCTATGTTTGGTTCGCGGCAGCGGATGGTAACTGGCTTAATAATGGGAATGGTAAATGGACGTGGATGATGCCAGGGGAAATAGGACAATCACCAGCGGCGGCCCTGCAATATCGTCGCGGTGATGTTCAGACATCCGCTCCTGTTATTCGCCAAGTGAGTAGTGACGCGGAGGTCTTGGCGCTTAAAGACACGGGAATTGCCGAAGGTAAGAATAGCGATTTCCGTATTGGCGAAGCGCCCACAGCCAATGAGCATAATAATTTAACACACTTTGATCCGCTGTCGTATTTTGTTGGCCGCGTCGAGCGCAGTTTTGCTGCTGATGCAAAACCGATAACCACTCAGATGAAACCGTATATTGATCGCAAGGCAAAGCGCATGGTGAGTGTGACCGGTGAATTGACGTGGAATTATGGTGACGGATTGATGAGTGTGAATACGCCTTGCTCACAAGCGGTGACGGGATTTTTACAAAAAGCTGGACCAATTATTCTGGGCGATGTGCAGGTGACGTCGTCCATGGAATACGGAACGATCCATGTCATTAGTTTAGACGATTTACCCATCAAAACGTCCAAGCGTATGTTGATCCAAGCGTTCAGCGAAGAACGCATGTATGAATTTGCGAGTGCGAAAGGCACCATTACTAATACTGGCCGCGTTCCAATTAATGTGCGCGATATTGCTGGTACGATCACGTTTGCGAATACTCGTGGCCTGTCAGTAACGACGTTAGATCTTAACGGTTACGCACGCGCAGCAGCAGCGCCGGTGACGAATGGTGCGATTTCGCTGCTGAAAGACGCGCTCTATACCATCGTCATTCGCTGACTCGATGAGTCGCTCAACGACCGGGATAAGCACGTAGTTGTTCCGTCGTCGAACAGGCGGCACACTGTCGCGCATGCTCGACGCAACTAACCGCCCATTTTGTCCACCAGATACGCCACCGACGTGGATCCGCCCACGGCATTTTCGTATTACGCATGTGGTCTTAGCGGCGACGGTGGATATTGAGCGCCAGCGCGTTGATGGTGTGGTGGAGCATCACGTTACGTTGCTGACTCATGGTGAAGGCAAGCGCAGCATCGAATTTGATGCTCATGATCTTATTATTGGTGAAACCACGGTTGACGGAAAACTGACTATACCAAGCCATAGCGCTGGCCGATTAATAATTGCCTTGGCCGAAAATAGCCGTGATACGTTGGTCGTGCGAATTGCTTTTTCGGTGGAGCAGCCGCAAAAAGGCATGTTTTTTATTCAGGAAAATAAAAGTCGTTCTCAGGTGGCCATGGCCTGGACGCAGGGGGCGATGGAAGATCATTCGTTCTGGTTTCCCGCGTTCGATAATCCAAATAACATGAGCACGTATCGTTTTGAATTACGTCACCGTTCACCGTTAACGGCTATCGCGAATGGCGAATGTTTGAGTCGTAAAGATCACGGCGATGGTTGGAGCACGACCATCTACGAACAACGCAAAGCACATGTGTTGTATTTAGTGAATGTCGCAGTTGGTGATTTCGTCGGCGTTGATGATGTTGGCGGCAGTGTGCCCGTAACGCATTATGTGCCACGTGGTCATGAAGCTGGCGCTTTAGCAATTTTTCGTGCGACGCATTTTGCGCTCCGTTGGTTGGGAGATTATGTTGGCGTACCATTTGCCTGGTCGCGCTACGGACATGTCGTGGTGCATGGTTTTATGTGGGGCGGCATGGAAAATACCACGCTGACGACGATTACGGATCGTGCCTTAATGGACGCGACTATTCAGCAACGTGAAGATGTGAACGTTGATAGTTTAGTGGTCCATGAACTCGTTCACCAATGGTTCGGTGATTTATTAACCATGAAGGCGTGGTCAGATATTTGGTTGAATGAAAGTTTCGCTACTTATTTAGAGGCACGCGGCACCGCGGCGTGGCGTGCTTCACTCAATGATGGTAGCGAAGCGGATGTGCTTGGCCTTGAATTATGGAATAATAAACAGGCTTACCTGGATGAAGACAGTGGACGGTATCGTCGTCCGTTAGTGACGAATCGTTATACCGATCCCTATGAATTATTTGATCGCGTCGCCTACGAAAAAGGCAGCCTTATTTTGCACCATTTGTGTGCCATCTTGGGCGAAACGCGTTTTCGCGCGGCATTAAAATTATACACCACACGGCATGCGCACGATTTAGTGGAGACGGCTGATTGGCGACAGGCTATTGAGGACACGACTGGCGAGCCCATGGATTGGTTTTTTGAGCAATGGGTGATGCGCGCAGGGCATCCAACATTAAAAATTAATTGGCGTCACGATCCCGTTCGCGCTCAGGTTATTATTGAGGTAGAACAAACCCAGGCGCTCAGCGATGCCGCATTATGTTATCGTTTACCGACCACCGTGGCGATGTCGGTGAATGGTGTTCTCACGTTCACACCAATTACGTTATTGCGCGCACAAGATAGCTTTGTGGTTGCGGCGAGCGTAGCGCCAACCTGGGTGGTGATTGATCCAGCCGGCGAATTACCAGCGGCATGGGATGAAGCAGGCAGCGTGGATTCATTTATTTCTCAGCTCAACGAAGCGAAATTGCCGGTTAATGCGCGTGCTCGTGCTGCTGTGGTTTTAGCGAAACGTCATCCCTCGTCGGCTATCATAACGGGTTTGGCTAAAGCGATGGTACCTGGGCAACCAGAATTGGTGCGATTGGAAGCCATCGCGGCATTAGGTTCGTTGCGCACACCAATGGCTCGTGATGTGTTGCTGGGCGCTTGGAAAACCACTCCCGAACCACGTCTGCGGCGTGCGATTGCTAAAGCCTTAAGTGAGTTGCGGTATGATCAACACACGGCGCAACAATTAGAATTATTACTCAACAATGAGCCGAGTTTGCTGACGGCGGGTGAATTATTAGCCGCTCGTGGTGCGTGTGAATTTCCAGGGGCGACTTCGGTATTACGTGCCTGGCTCAAACGCGATAGTTGGAATCAACGAGTTCGTAGCGCCACCATACGTGGCATGGCCGCGAGTGGGGAAGCACCCGCTATCGATGAGGTTCTCGCGATGTTATTAGACGACACGCAGTGCGATGCCGTGATAAGTGCAGCCGCCTTGGCGACGGCGCAATTAGGCGCGCGCCATCTGCTGGCGCGTGATCGCATTCGTGCGGCTTTAGAACGTCGTTGTGATCATCCCTCGCTCATGGTGCGCGCAGCGACGGTGAAAGCGTTGGGTACGTTGGGCGATATTCGTGCGCGCGGTGCTCTGAATGCGCGTCTTGATCGTGAACCATTTGGCAATGTTTCCCGCGTCATACGTGAATCGTTACAGGTATTAGAAAAGGTGGCCGCAGTGACCACCGCTACCGCGGAAATGACCAAACGTATTGATACCTTAGAGCAGGCAAAAGATCGCTTAGAACGACGATTAGAAAGTTTGGAGAAACGCTTAGAGTCGACTTGAGCTGGTTCCCTGCCGGTCGACTTTTGTTTTATGTTCTTTTAATCCCGAATAGCGGGCATTGATGGGCGGGAACCGCTGGTATCTAAATCGGATGAACGCCCAGTAATAAAATTTTGCACCCACACATTGTTACTGTTTTGGATGTGATCGGGCGTTCCTTCGGCAACGATGACGCCTTGGTCCAACATAATAATTCGATCAGCGATGGTGTAGGCGCTTTTAATATCGTGGGTTACCACAATGGACGTGACGCCTAATTTGCGTCGTAAGCGTAAAATAATCCGATTGATGACGTCGGTGGTCAGTGGATCCAAACCTGTGGTAGGCTCATCGTAAAGAATTAATTTTGGTTCACCGATAATGGCGCGGGCAAGGCCAACGCGCTTTTGCATGCCGCCGGATAATTCCGAGGGGACTTTATCAACGGCATCGGTCAAGCCGACCATGTCTAAGCGTTTAAGGACTTCCTCGCGAATTTCCGCCATAGGTCGTCGTTGTTGGTACATGGCAAAACCAACATTTTCCAAAACCGTAAGAGAATCGAAAAGCGCCGCGCCCTGGAAGACATATCCGATGCCAGCGCGCGCCGATAATCGTGCGCGTTCATTTAATTGATGAAGATTATGACCATAGACCGTGACATCGCCTTTGTCTGGGTCGAGTAACGCAATTATGGTTTTAAGTAAGACGCTTTTTCCCGTGCCCGAACGACCAAGGATGACCAGCGTTTCGCCTGCGTTTACTGATAAACTAATGCCGTTTAAAACGCGCAAGCCGCCAAACGATTTATGAACATTATTAACGACGACGACGGGATCGCTCACGTGTGTGGTCCTATCGTGCGTTGGAGGAATGTCATTTGGCAACGCCCTGTTTACTCAACCAAGTGGTGAGTGCGCCGGGTTCCCCATTTAAGTTTGGGCGCAAATGTGTGAATACCGGATGTCCGGCGGATAATAAGGTGGCATCACTCATTTCCCCATCTGGGCGGGCGATCCATTCGCCGTGTAGTCGCCAAATCGTACGATCTTTGGTGTCGCGTTGTGCCTGATAGGTTTCGCGAAAACCAGAATGACCATGCGGAGCTAAACGAGGTGCCTTCCACGTGGAGGCAGCGGTTGCGGGTAAATTCAGATTTACCACCTGTCCACGCAACGCATCAAGACCAATAATTTTAGCGACCCATTTGGCCGCGAATTCGGCGGCGTCACCAAAACCTTCGCCGCCTTTACTGCGGCTTATCGCAATGGCCGGATGTCCCAGAACAGCGGCTTCCATTGCGGCGCCAACCGTGCCGGAATAAAATAAACTACGTCCGACATTAGGTCCGTCATTGATGCCACTGACCACCATTTCAGGCGCTTCTTGGCACAATACCTCAAGGGCTAATTTCGCGCAGTCGGTTGGCGTGCCATCAATGGCGAAGCCAAAGAAATTATCTTCGGTGCGTGGCGTGACTAATAATCCCCGATCAATCGTAATCGCATGACTTTGTCCACTGCGTTCACTGGAAGGGGCGACGGCCAACACTGGTCGTTTGGTGTGCTTGCGCAGTGCGTGGTAGAGCGCACGCAGCCCAGGCGCATCAATGCCGTCGTCATTGACTAACAGAATCATAAAGACGGCCAAAGAGTTGAAAAAAACGGGTTAATCATCCGTCTTTTCCTGCAGCGGCGACATCTTCAGCCTCATCGACATCCTTTAAACCATACGCTTCTAATTTGCGATACAGAGTTTTTAAACCAATTTGTAATTGGCGCGCGGCTTTTGATTTGTTGCCTCCGCAATGCGCGAGTGTTGCGATGATAAGTCGCTTTTCCACTTCATCGATAGGCATGCCGATCAGTAGTCGAATAGCATCATCGGTTGAGGGTGGCTGATGATGATTTGTTTCACTGGCATAATGGGATACCGCCACGCGTGCGCCGGTGCCGGATTCAATCGCTTCGATGTGAAAACCGTCAGCCTCAATGACGCGTCCTTGACTGAGAACATACATTTTCTCAATCGCATTTTCTAATTCGCGAACGTTTCCTGGCCAATCTTGGCGGCGAAGTGATTGCAGTACATTATCGGATAATTCTTTTTGTTGATGATGCCGACGATTAAGCCGATCGATAAAAGCCTTTGCCAATAATGGAATATCTTCACGGCGCTCGCGTAGTGGTGGCACGATAATATTGACCACGTTCAGGCGAAAATAGAGATCCATGCGGAAGCGATTGGCCATCACTTCGGTTTTTAAGTTGCGATTGGTCGCGCACACTAAACGCACATCGGCATGTAAAGGCTGATTGCCACCGACGTGGTGAAAGGTGCCATCTTGTAAAACACGCAGCATTTTAACTTGGCTATCGAGCGGCATTTCACCAATTTCATCAAGGAACAACGTGCCCGTGTCGGCTGCTTCAAAGCGGCCTTTTTTCTGGCTAACGGCGCCGGTAAATGCGCCACGTTCGTGGCCAAATAATTCGCTCTCAATTAATTCACGAGGAATAGCAGCGGTATTAATTTTAACATAAGGCCGACCAGAGCGATTGGATAAGGCGTGAATCGCGTCAGCGACGAGTTCTTTGCCCGTGCCGCTTTCACCTTCGATTAACACGTTGGCGTCGCTGGTGGCGACTTGTTTAATCATGGCTTTGACGTGTCGAATCGCGACCGAACTTCCGACAATGCGATCAAGTGCTTCATCATAGCCTAATTCACGTCGTAACGCTTTATTTTCCCTGGTGGTGACGGCATGCCGCACGGCGCTTTCGACGGTGGCTTTTAAGCGACTTAAATCAACGGGTTTGGTCAAATAATTAAAGGCACCTTGTTTAATCGCGGAAACCGCGGTTTCTTCATTGCCGTGGCCCGTAATGAGCACCCAGGGAACGCGGCCAAATTTTTCATGGGCAAGTTCCATGGTCGCTAGGCCATCAAGATTTGGTAATTTTAAATCACACAAAACAGCATCAAAGGCAGCGGCGCTCATTTTCGCGAGCCCTTCTTCACCGCTGATAGCTTTTAATACGGTATGTCCGTCGCCTTCTAAAATATCGGCATAGGTGTCACGGTTGCCGATATTATCGTCGATAATTAATATATTCGCCATGTGCTAGTTCGTCTTTTTTGTCAAAGGTCGTTAGTGGACGGTTGTTTTTTGTTAGTGGCACGCTTGAGCGTTTTTTGTCGTCGCGAGGTTGTTGTTGGAGTGCTAGTTTTAACCGTTGGCGGTTGTGGGTCATCGTTCTCAAGGTGCACTTGTGACTCAACCGTTGGTAATGGTAATTCGGTGCGCGCTTTTGCTGGTCCCAATTCCGTGGGAAATTCAAACGTAAAACTCACGCCACGCGTTGCGTCGCTGCTGGCGGTGACCGTACCATGATGTAAGTCGACCAAGCGTTGGACGATGGCTAATCCCAATCCCGTACCGTCATCTTTATTGGTCGAAAATGGTTGAAATAAATGCGCGGCAATCCGTTCATCAAAAGGTGGGCCGTTATTGGCGATGACAATGCGAACGATATTTTTTCCACTGCGAGTAACGACCAATAAACGGCGGTCGTCTTTGCGCAGTAACAGCGCTTCCCGAGCGTTGGTAATGACATTGAGAAAGATGGAGCGTAAATGCGCACGATCAGCGGCAAGCAAGCTTAAATTATCGTCTGGATGAAACGACAGTTGAACACTGGCCTGTTCTAATAATTCGGATTGATCATCAAGTAAGGATTGCAGTAATTTATTAACATCAATTGCATCA
>SYDV01000524.1 GCA_005801395.1 Planctomycetia bacterium
ATTCATCACGATCACCTGCAGGTGGTTCCACAGGATTCTTCAAAAACAATCCTGCATTCTTTTCGAGTTCGACCAATTCGGCTTCGTTCAAATCAGACAACTTACGGAAACCAGCAATTACCGTACGATGATTAGATTCTGCCTTCAGATCGCGTTCGACTTTGTCGATTCGAGTTTCTGTTGCGCGAATTTTCTTCACTAATTCTACGGCTTTACTGGCTTGACCGACACTTGCCAAAGCAGCGTCATGTTCATCAATTGGCTCTTTGGCATTACCAAGCATTGGCACGGTCAGTATTTTTAATCCATCATTAAACGCTTCGCGTGCTTTCGCTGGTTGACGATTGTCGAGTGATTTAGCAATCATTTGAAGCTTAGCGTCACCTTCGACCAAAATCATTTGCGCTTCACGCGCTAAAGGATTTTCACGCAGGAAGAAATACCAGCCGGCACCAACAGAGCCGATAAATAACGCCAGGCATAAAATCAGCACAAAGAAATTTTTGATGCCCTGCTTACGAGCTAATTGTTCTTCCGGCGTCAATATGCGTGCACTTTTTCGTGAAACGGGCATCGACGCCGATGACTGCACTTTCATGCGACGAGAGTTACGACCACCTGCCGCAACACGACGACTGCTGTCACCTGACGCCTGCTCATCGCCTTCGGAATTAGCTGGAACGTTGGGCTCTAAAGCCGATGAAGCGGGTGCGCGTCCTGTTGGACGGCTACTGACAGATTTCGCACGACGAGACGTGGCCATACGGGGCTCCTAAAAGAACGAGGCGGGAAGGTAAGCCTCTTCTGGCACGCAACAACTGACGAAAATTGCAGCCCGTCCCACTGTGTGGTCAGCGAGTGACTGGTGTCATGCACCACCATCCTGCCAAGATAAAGATCCGACATGTTTCAAAACACAACGATGGTTTGAAAACAACCTCTGCGAAGCAAAGTCAGGGTAAATAGACTAATATCAGTCTTCTTCCCTGGGAAACGCAGCGAAATTATCGGTTGTTACCCAGCCTTGGGCTTAGTGATAGGGTCGTTTCCGGGCCCCAAAATCACCACCTTAGGCTGATGTTGCCGAACTTCGTCATCATTCATCATCGCGTAGGTCAAAATGATCACTTGATCACCAACCTGGGCATGTCTAGCTGCAGCTCCATTGATGATAATTTCGCGTTTTCCGCGTTCCCCAGCAATGAGATACGTTTCCAGGCGATAGCCATTATTGATGTTGAGCACCTGAATTTTTTGGTGCACCAACATGCCAGCCGCTTCAATCAGTTCGATATCCACGGTTAAACTACCCTGATACCCCAGTCGACATTCGGTGACGGTAGCGTGGTGCAATTTGGATTGAAACATTTCGCGCAGCATAATTTATCCTGATAAGTCACGATTCTGAAACCGCCGGCCCAGCGCAACAGCCAATATCGACATTGGTCTGAATGCGTAGAAGGCCCTAGAAGCGAAAGCCTGCATTCAGATTAATGTAGCCGCCACTACCCGTGTAGATGTATTCTTGCGTCACGTTTGGAGCGATATCTCGTTCAACGTAAGCCCAAAATCCCGCACCCCCCAGATCAACGCCAAGCTGCAAACCAAAATCAAAAGTATAATAGGCCCCGACCTGCAGTGCAAATCGACCATACGCTCCATCATCCGTTTCTGTTCGGCCTTCCGTCTCAACACTCGCCGTACCACTAGAAACCACCACGGCCGGCAATTCAAAATGCCATTGTTTCGTCGGGCGATAAACAAATGCTCCGTAAATATCAATTGAAAACGTGTCAATTTTAGTTGCCTGTCCACTCGTTAATTCAGGCTTACCTTCATGGGTAAAAGCGGATAATCCACCTCCAACGGCAAAACCAACGCTGCCGGGACGCGCGCGCAGGTAGAGAACATGCGCCGCGATTCCCGCACTTGAATCATCCTCATACGTAACTTCCGTACCAAGCGTATCGTTTCTACGCTTGGTAATGCCTTCATTTCCACCATTTAAGGACAAACGCACATCAATATTATTCAGGCTACTTTTATTAGCCGCTGGAGCAGAATTGGCGACTGGCGGTGCAGATTCTTCTGCCGTAACGAATAAGGTCATGGGAATAGTTAAAGCGATTACAGTAGCGATGCGGGACATAACGACTCCAGAACATATGGCTTTAAGAACGTCGGCGAATGGTGAGCACAATGAGCGCTAGGCAACCACTGAATCGGATATGACAAACAGATGGTTTTTCACAGGGAGTAGCGCTCCATTCACAAGGAATTCTAACGCGAGGACGAACAACCTGAGCAAGACATGAAGGGTATTAAAATCCCCTGATCTCATCTCGTCATTTTTAGTGAACACCCTTAAGCGTTCGTTTTCAACGTTTTAATATTAACTGTTGATCAATAAAAGCATGTAACGGCGCAAGCTAAACGCTCTTCCGTTCAGATAGTCGCAAGTACGATTTTAAAGCCGATTGATTATGAACTCGCGTTAGTCGCTCTAAACGTTCCAGATCATGTTTCTTTAAAGCATCCACCATGGTTACATGATCTTTATGTGCCTGATCTAAATCGGGCGTCGGCACGCCGCGAAATAGGTGTTTGCGCATGCGTTCCCATTCAGTGAACACTCGCACGGTCATTTCGCGCACACGCGGCATTTCTGCGATGGAACAAATGACATTATGAAATGCAAAATTACGTTCGGCCCAACGTTCAAAATCTCCGCGTGATTCTTCCATATCAACAATTAATGACTGCAACATGGCCGTATGTTCATGCGTCACGTTTTTAACCGCCAAACGCAGCGCGGCCATTTCTAAACACTCCATTAAAACAAATATTTCATTAATCGCACTTGGCGAAATGGGCGCGACTGCCGCTCCCAAATGTGGTTTGATTTCCACCAGGCGCTCAGCCTGTAATAAATGCAGGGCTTCACGAACTGGAATGGGGCTAACGCCATAAGCATTCGCAATCTCATCGATGACTAAACGCTGCCCAGGTTGTAGATGTCCTTCCATGATTCGCTCACGCAATGATCGGTAAACCATTTCCTGCTTGGTTTGAAAGCCACCACCCGCCGACGTCAGTGGCTGTATTGGCGGAGCTATGGGCTGACTATTGAGAGGATAACTGGGACTGGGATGACTAGCGTTGGGACGATTCGTAGAAGCAGTGGGTTGAGCAACCATGGAAACCTCCGCTGTAGGTAGTGAACAAGCTATCGCTGTCTTGGACTTGTCATATATAATATATGATATACGACAAGACACATAAGCGTTGACCCTCAACGCTCAAAGCCCCCAAAAGCGCAGGAACCACCATGACTATCCGTCCCATCGGCATCATCCTCAACGGCGTCACCGGACGCATGGGCACCAACCAACATTTGGTACGCTCAATTTTGGCGATCATGCGCCAAGGCGGCATAAAGGTCAGTGATGATTTAACCTTGATGCCCGATCCCATTCTGACCGGACGCAATGAAAATAAATTAAAGGATCTCAGCACGAGACATTCCTGTGCCAAGACAGGATCCATTAAATACACCACCGACATCGACAAAGTCATGGCGGATCCGTATTATCAAATATTTTTCGACTCTTCTGGCACCCTCCAGCGCGCAGGCTTCGTCGAAAAAGCCGTAAAAGCGCGTAAAGCCGTCTACTGCGAAAAACCAACAGCAGTCGAAACCAAAGAAGCCTTACGATTAGCGGAACTATGTGAAAAAGCCGGAGTCAAAAATGGCGTCGTCCAAGATAAACTGTGGCTGCCCGGCATGCGTAAAATACAGATGCTCAAAGAACAAGGTTTCTTTGGCAAGATTTTATCCGTGCGCGGAGAATTTGGATATTGGGTATTCACCGGCCACGTTGGCGACCAACCCGCGCAACGTCCATCATGGAATTACCGAAAAAACGACGGCGGCGGAATTATCGTCGATATGCTCTGTCATTGGCGTTACGTCATCGACAATTTATTCGGCGAGGTCAAATCCCTGTCTTGCTTAGGCGCGACACATATTCCCGAACGCATTGATGAACAAGGAAAACCTTACCAATGCGACACCGACGATAGTGCCTATGCTACCTTTGAATTGCATAACGGCATCGTCTGTCATTTTAATAGCTCGTGGAATGTGCGTGTTCGCCGCGACGATTTGCTCACGCTGCAAGTTGACGGCACCCACGGCAGCGCCGTTGCGGGACTGCGCAAATGCTGGGCGCAAGGCATGTCAGCGACACCAAAACCAACGTGGAATCCCGACGTCGACAGCCCGATTAATCATTTCGATCACTGGCAAGAAGTGCCAGATAGCAGCTCATACGACAACGCCTTTAAAATTCAGTGGGAATTATTTATCAAACACGTCGCCCTCGGCACCCCCTTCCGCTGGTCACTACGCGAAGGTGCAAAAGGCGTGCAATTAGCCGAACTCGGATTGCAGTCGTGGGCCGAGCGTAAATGGTTGGATGTACCTGCATTATAGTCCGGAAGTCCTTTATGAGTCCGGAAGTCCGGGAGTCCGGAGGTCCGGAAGTCTTGTTTTCTCGGATTCATTCCGACTTCCCAAAGTAACTCTCACCAATCAGCGTTATTTTGTTCAAGTATAATATTCATATTATAG
>SYDV01000525.1 GCA_005801395.1 Planctomycetia bacterium
CCCAGCACCACCTGGGTGTCTCCTTCGCATGGGCACCAGGGCAGCATACCCATTGAATTATTTAATGCAAAAATAACCTTATCACATTGTCTGTTAAATCGGGGGAAGATCATTGGTGTCATCAAACAAATCCGAAGCCTGGAACCGCATGGATGTGGGGTGCGGTTGGCAATCATCGTATATTTTGCCTTATTACCCAAGATCCTTCTAAAAATCATGATCATCCTGGGCGCGCGACTATCGAAAATGTCAATCATTGCTTACGAGAATTATCCCATCGCGTCGATAAGGAAAAAATAACCAGTCTTGCTCTACCGCGACTTGCCACGGGAGTCGGCGGTTTGGAGTGGGCAGAAGTCGAGAAGCAGATTAAGCATCATCTAGGGGCATTAAAGATTCCGGTGTATGTCTATGCAACCTACAAAAAAGGTATAGCAGCCGAAGAAAAAGGTTTGCCACCAGCTCAGAAGTCAGCGCATTAAAATAGACTAGGCAACACAATTACCGATAGCGCCATTTGGAAATAACTTATTAATTAAGAGAATGTCAGATGGCGCTAGGCTTTAATGATACGATCCAGTCGACCGTTATTTTGTTCTAATAATTGTTCAGCCTTTTCTAAATTGCACGAGCGGTGGTGCATGAGGACGGCGGTTTTTGCAGAACCACTAGCGGCATTTAATAGAGCAAAGCTGGCATTGCGGTCGAGTCCAGTGAGGGTGGCGATAATACGTGCGGCGCGGTCACGTAATTTCGCATTGGTTGCGCGCACATCGACCATTAAATTACCGTAAACTTTTCCCGACCGTACCATCAGCGCCGTAGAAATAGTATTGAGCGCTAATTTAGTGACGGTTCCGGCTTTCATGCGGGTTGAGCCGGTCAATACTTCAGGTCCGCTGTCGAGAACGATTAAATGATCGGTATGTGCTGGGCATGTAATCGGGGTGCAACTGATAAACGCCGTATGCGTGCCTGCGGCTTTGCCAAAACGCACCGCGCCCAAGGCGTATGGTGTGGTGCCGCCGGCGGCGATGCCAATAACGGTATCACGCGAATTTAACTGTAAGGCGGATAAAGCGATATCAGCTCCGTTGGGGTCGTCTTCCATGCCTTCACTGGAGCGACGGAGTGCGCTATCGCCACCCGCAATAATGCCGATGAAACGACTGGGATCGACATGGAAGGTGGGAGGAGCCTCGGACGCATCCAGAACACCTAAGCGACCAGAGGTGCCCGCACCTAAATAAATAATACGGCCACCGGAAATGAAGTCGGCTTCGATATCTCGTAAGAAAGCGGAAATTAATAACGCGGCGTTGTCCATGGCGGTCAAAACCGCGCGATTTTCTTGATTGATAAGGGTTACTAAATCCGCGACTTCCAATTCATGCAGTCGCTCACTGTGGATATTTTGCTGTTCAGTGCGCACGTGTGATCGGTCAGGGGGGAGCGTGTTCATGTGATTCGCACGTTAGCAAACAGGGTGAACAAGAAAATGGGAGCCGTCCAACGGACAGCTCCCATGTGTTTTCTTTGACACCACGCGTCGTTTATGGGGCAGCTTCAACGTTGACGGCTAAAATGTCGTTTGCGACTTTTTCAGCATCGGCTTTACGTTTATCCTTATCTTTTTCCTTGCTACCAAGTTGCGCTTCTATCGCGACATACATTTTATCTGCTTTGGCTTCGTCCCCAGTGGTCTTTTTGTCCCATGCAGCCAATAAAGCCGCTTCATCTTTTCCACTGAGTGCGGCTAATTGTTTTACTCCAGCAATAAACCCGACGGCACGGGATTCTTTTTCTAGCTTTTCTTGTAGTTCAGGATTCGGAGTAGCTGGGCCATCGGTTATTTTAGTCGCCCATTTAACACCTTCCAGCAGGTGCTTCTTAAAGCGAGCATCATTCCAGGTGGATTCATTGTGACCAAGATTGGTGTAAAATAATCGACCTGTGCCGTAGTCACGCACCCAAGCAACGGGAATCATGCGTGGGCGTTTTAATTCGGTTTTTTCCATGTTGATCGACATCAATACACGCACGGATTTTGGCTCGTAACCTTTGTACTGATAAATCTCTTCTTTGATGGTAAATTCAGGATCCCACATGGACATCGTTGGATGCGAAGGTTCATGATTGGTAAAAGTGACCGTAGTTCCGGAATTCCATGGGTGACCAGCGAAACTGCCATTTATTAATTGTTGGTAAGGGGTGAAATTTGCCCCGGTGTCGGAAGCGCTATGAATGCCGACCATGGCTTTGCCAGATTTTAGCCAGGCATCAAATGCATCCCAGTTATCCTTGGTAATGCCAAGGTTTTCCTTGGTTGCGACCCATTCTGTTTCTGGCGTCTTGGCCGTCACGGGCTCATTCTTGCCTAGAATCGAACCGGTCGAGTAAAACATCATGACATCGGTATTCTTCAACAGTTCGGGCGTAATCAGGGTTGCGTCTTTTGAGCAACGGGTTTCGAATACGCCGGATTCTTTACCAATGGCGGTGACCATTTCTTCGGCCAAGGATAATTTATCCTGCGCTGGACGTTTCACCACGCTGTGTTGAAAGCCCGCTGACTGAGTGAGGAAAAATACTTGGAGGGGCTTGCCGTCTGCCGCTGTGGCAGCTGCACTGCACCAAACCGATAATGTGGCGGTTAAAAGACAGCATACGATACGCATAATAAAACCTTTCGCGCGATGATTCGCTCGGAACGGGGAAGAGATAGGAAGGGAAATGGGAATCATACGTGAAAATACGTGCAACACCCACTTGCTGAATGATTAACGTACGGCCAATCAATCGTGACGTTTACATTTCTTTGTAGAATCCCTGCGTCCCCAATAAACTATCAAGGTAGAATCCATACCCCAGAGACGGGGGCTTTCACAACGCCCGTAATTTTCGGTACCGTAATGGGTGTGCGATCTTGGCATAAAGCGCCTAAAATCGCCATCGCTGCTGCTTCACGTAAGGTGGCGGGAAAGCCCAAATCGTCAGTGACCACCACGGGTACGCCAGCGCGTTGGTTAATTTCCAACACTAAAGCACGATTACGTACGCCACCACCGGCTAACAATAAACGGTCAGCAGGCGCAGCTTGCTTGACAATGACGGTGGCGATGGCGGCGCAGGCGGTACGCAGCGCATCGTCGACGTGTTCTAATTCATGGCGACCAGCCCATTCACTTAATTCATCGCCCGTGCCAAGGCTACGTCCAGCATCGGCTTGATTATTTAATTGTTTAACCAAATCATTCATCGCGTTGGTGTCGACCGTCCCACGCATCGCATGGGCACCATCGCGATCAAAAGGTTGATCAAGTAGTGCGCGTGCCATGCGGTCCAACACTTGGTTACAAGCGCAGACATCACCGCCCGCTAAGAGGCGAACATGTTCGTGCGCAGGTATGCGAGTAATATTGCAGAAGCCACCTAAATTAATGACCGTGCGATGTTCACTGACATGGCGAAACATAATGTAATCGGCCAAAGGCGTAATTGGTGCGCCTTGACCACCAGCAGCTAAATCGGCAGCGCGTAAATTGTAAACGACATCCGTACCGAGTGCCCACGCTATCGGATGTGGTGTCATAAATTGCCACGATAGCGGTGGCTGATGGAAAACGGTTTGTCCATGAATGGAAATTAAATTAGCTGGTTTTCGTTCCAGGGCTTCTTGGATGGCGATTAAATGTAGTTTAGAGAAATCTTCGCCTAATTTAGCAATGTCGCCTGCTGTCATCGGTTGTTGTTCAGCAAGTGCACGCAGTCTTGGGCCGACATCACCAAGCGGTAAGCTGGCGTGGCCATCCAATTCAACGCGCATGGTTAGTCCATGTCCATCGATATTTAAGACGGCAACATCGATGCCGTCCATGCTGGTACCAGTCATGCAGCCGACCACGCGACGATTATCGTGATGTCGTCGTGCGAGACGACTTTGTTCGTTGATGTCCAGATCTGGTCGCTCACCAAATTTAACCGGGAATTTAGGGAAACTATGAATACGAGATTTAGGCATGAGTCATCCAGATGTCAGTTGTGATCAAGGTCATTGGCGAGTTGTTCGTAATGGCGACAACTGCTATCGAGTCCGCCAGGGCGCGAACGTGCGAGCCACAAAGCGCGATACAGTTTAATGCTGGTGCGCCAAATATTCGCGGCTTGTTTTCGCACGGCGAGATCGGTTTGCGGTACACAACGAATAATGGCACGCATGATGGTATTGGCGACTTCATTGGCCATGAATTCGAGTTCATTGACCACTAAACGATTATGCGACAGATGCTCGGCTACGGAGGGCATGAGTCCGATGAGTAATTCTTGTCGTTGCAATAATGCTCGCCAAGTTGCGGCATCCCTTTGAATCATGGCCGATAAAGGCGCGGTGAATGGCGTAGTTTGATGAACGAATAACGCGCTAGCATTACGCAAAGGTCGTACTTTTCCGTCGTTTCCAGGCTTACCAGCGATCAGTCGTAAATCGTGATCTAAGTCACCATAGGCATCTAACCAGCGGCCAACTTCTAACGATTTATCACCAAAGGCATGCAAACTCGATACGCGAGGATCGTACGCGGCTTCGCCGCTCCAGGCCCGATGCGCTGCTTCACTGAGGGCATGCAAGGTGATGGGCCATTGTTGCCGATGACCCAAATCACCCCATGCCGTGGCTAAATAACCAGTAGCGCCATGTCGCGCACCATCGCGTGCAGCGACCAATAAATTTTCTCGTCGTTCACTGGTGCGACCAGTTATCGAACGCCAACAAGAGGTGCCTGGACAGACCCAGACTTCTCGACCTGCCTGTCCTAATTGTGTACACCAACGGGCAAAGTCGAAATCTGGTTCATAACCCCAGGCCAAACAAATCAGATCATCTGGTAATTCACGTAGTGATTCCGGATGCTCCAAAGCGATGTCGGCCCAAAACTGCGGACGTTTTCCGTGGCCTTTGACGGCCGCACAAACCTGTTTGACGAAATCCAAATAGACTGCCGAGCGACCACGTTGAGCGACTTCGTCACGCGAACGACCCTGTCCGATATCAAAGGTTTCATCGCAGCCAATATTGACCAAGGGACTAGCCACATTGGGTAATAACTGGTCGAGCAAATCTTTGACTAAGGCGAGCGACCGAGGATCAGACGGGCATAAACTAAATCCGCCGGTACGCGTCACGAGGCCGTTGAAATCCCACGTGCCATCCGGTGCAATTTCCGCCAGGGGGGCGTACTTAGCGTGTTTAAACCAGAATGCTAAATGACCGAAGCAGTTTTGATTGGCGGCTAGTTCAATGCCGCGCGAACGGCAATAAGCATCCAATGCGCGCATTTCTTCTGGCGTAATTGGCGAGGCATCGCGCCATACGTCTTCATGTCCGACATAGGCAAACGTGTGTTCCGTATAAAGCTGCAAATGATTTAATTTCCACCCGGCCATGATGTCGACCACGTGGTAGAGGTGTTGCATGGTTGGCACGCGATCACGACTGACATCCAACATGAAACCACGCGCGGCAAATACGGGCGCGTCATCAATGACTAAACACGGTAGCGAATCACCATATTGCACCCGTAATTGTGCTAGGGTTGCTGCGGCATGTCGTTGGCCAAGCTCGCTGCGCCAGGACCAGACGATGTCGTCGGCGGTGATGGCTAGGTGGTAGGCTTCGTCACCTGGAAAAGCGATGATGTCGCTATCGATGGTTCGTGGTTCGTTGGCCGTGGACTTTCCTCCGCTCACCGTGAACTGACGTGGCGCAGGCAGCAGCAAAGGTGGCAGGTCGGACAACATGGGCGGGCATCGTTGGGAAAAGCCCATCTTAGCAAGATCGATCCGCTTGCGGTTACGTGGCCTAGAACCGCAGAACTCAGCAGGCAATGCGAGTGATTTACGTCGGTAAGCGAATTGTCATGTCAATTCATTGAGGCATTCACAGGAGGCGCGGAGATCGGAGGAGGGGATAGAATGCGCTGATTTATCGAGCTCGAAGCCCTAATTGTTCTTCTCCTCCGATGTCCGCGCCTCCGCGCCTCCTGTGAATCGGATCTTGTGAATCGGATCTTCAATACGTTGTGGGTTTGCTGCTGGTTATCCTCAAGGGCCTTTCGCAAAGCGGAATGCTTTCCATCATCCGCCCATGCCATCGATTCCTGTTCGTACTTGGCCGGCATTATTATTACTCGGTTTTGCCTCAGGCCTGCCCTATGCATTGGTGGATTCAACGTTGTTAGCTTGGCTAGCGAAGGCGGGCTGGACGAAAGAAGAATTGGTCTGGGCTGGCTATGTGTCGCTGCCTTATTTATTTAAAGTCATATGGGCGCCAGTGGTGGATCGTTGTATTCCGCCCTGGTTTGGCCGTCGTCGTGGGTGGTTATTGGCCACGCAAATAGCGGTCATGGTTGGCCTGGGAACGATGTCTTTTTGTGATCCGGTGCATCATCCTGGATGGTTATTAGTGGCGGCAACGTTGGCAGCTTTTGCCAGTGCAACGCAAGATCTCGCAGTGAATGGCTACACCATTGATGCGGTTCCGTCGGAAAAATTGGCTACTGGCGCGGGATTATCCGTATGGGGATACCGAGCAGCGATGGTGATCAGTGGCGGTTTGGCCTTAGTCGCGGCGGATAAATGGGGCTGGTCGGCGGCGTATCTGGTCATGGCCATGTTGCTGATCCCAGGATTAATCGGTACCTTAATTGCGCCAGAACCAACGCACCATTCAGCGCCAACCTCGTGGCGAGTCGCCGTGCTCGAACCATTGGGTGATTTTAGTCGTCGCTTAGGAATTCAGGGTCTATTATTGTTATTAGTTTTAGTCTTATGTTATCGGTTAACGGATGGCTTGGCGAATATGTTGTCGTCAGCGTTCTTAGTTGCGATGAAATATAATTTAACCGAATTAGGACTGACGCGCAGTTGGGTTGGTTTAATTGGTGCGGCGTTGGGTTCGGGTATGGCGGCCTGGTGTTGTTTCCGTTTGGGAATGATTCCGGCCTTATGGATATTCGGTATTTTACAGGCGCTCAGCAACCTTGGTTTCGTTGGTATCGAGCAAGGGTGGTGGACTGGTACCAGCGGTTTGATTGGCGTTTTGTTGGTTGATACCGCTTGTGGCGCGGCAGCGGGCACGGCCTTCGTTGGTTGGTTAATGGGCTTTTGTTCGACTGCCTTTTCTGCGACGCAGTTTGCTTTATTGACGGCCGTGACGGTATTAGGGCCGCATCTCTTACGTCCTTTGATTGCCGCACGGGTCGAAATGGTGGGTTGGAGTGGTTATTTTGTGTTGACGACTTTGGCCATGATTCCCGGTCTATTGTTGTTACTGGTCGCAAAAAAGTTACCTCGTCGGTCATCCGAAGACTTGACGCAGGTGACAGCGTAATCGACAACGAAAGCTCCAATGCACGGACTATTACATGATATTGGGATCGCGGTTATCGCGGCAACGACGCTGGGTCTCATCGCCCTGTTTCTACGCCAACCTATTATATTGGGCTATTTGATCGCGGGTGCGCTGGTTGGACCGTTGATTGGTTTTGGTTTAGTTGAAGAAGCCGAGAGCATTGAAATTATTTCTGAAATTGGCTTGATCCTGTTGTTGTTTGTCATTGGTCTTGAAATGCAGGTTAGTAAATTATTAGCGGCAGGGCGACAATTATTGGTTGCTGGTTTCGGACAATTTGTCGCTTGCGCTGCCATGGGTGTTGGAGTGTTTTATGTAACGGGTTATAGTTTTAGTGGCCCAGGACAATTAGATGGCATTTATTTAGCTTTAGTCTGTGGCTTATCGAGCACGGCGATTGTGGTCAAATTGCTCTATGACAAATATGAATTGGATACGTTGGCGGGGCGTTTGACGATTGGCATTTTGATTATCCAAGATGTGTACGCGATTTTAGTTTTGGCTTTCCAACCGAATTTAGCTGATCCGCAAGCGTTGCCCATTATTAAAGCCTTAGGTGCTTCGGTCGTGCTGTTGATTGCCGGATTTAGTATTTCGTCTTTAGTTTTAAAACCTGTTTTTGCGGCTATCGCTAAGTCACCCGAATTAGTGGTGGCGACATCGATTGGCTGGTGTGCACTAGTCGCTGGAGCCGCTGGCGCGATGGGATTATCGAAAGAAATGGGTGCCCTGGTGGCGGGTTTATCTATTTCGGCATTTCCTTATAATGTGCATGTTACGGCCAAAACGTTGCCATTACGCGATTTTTTTCTTACTTTGTTCTTTTTGTCATTGGGCATGAAAATCACCATGCCGCGTTTGGATTTGTTAGGTCCCGTGGCTTTGGTGGTCGCGTTTGTTATCGCGTCCCGTTTCTTGACCATTTATCCGTTGTTAGCGCTGAGCGGTGCCGGACGACGCACGTGTTTTTTGACCAGTTTGAATTTGGCGCAATTATCCGAATTTGCGTTAGTTATAGCGGCGTTGGGCGTGAGCTATGGTCACATCAGTGGAGACACGGTGAGCGTGCTTATTTATGCCATGGCGATTACCGCGGTATTATCTAGCTATGCGATACGCGGTTCGCAGGGATTATATTACGCCACCAATAAGTGCATGACGGCCATTGGTTGGAAATCTACCGACGATAAATTGGATGCGACATCGACGGTTCATCATTCGGTGATTATTCTTGGCTACCATCATGGTGGCCGCGCCCTGTTAACCCATATCAGTGAACAGCATCCCGAGTTAATGGAGCAGGTCTTGGTCGCGGATTATAATCCAGAAACCTTAGCGACTTTGCGTAAACGTGGAATTGCCGCTGTCTTTGTCGACTTATCGAGTGCGGACAGTTTGGAACACGTCCATTTAGAGCATGCAACGATTATTATTTCAACGATCCCCGATATTTTATTGAAGGGGACCACCAATCGATCGTTGGTTAAAACGTGTCGAACTTTAGCGCCAAATGCTCACATTGTTGCACTGGCAGACACCATTGAACAAGAACAAGTTTTAAAA
>SYDV01000526.1 GCA_005801395.1 Planctomycetia bacterium
GACAGCCAATGTATTCCGATGCTTTCGGATATGGAAGCAACGTCTATTTTTCTACTCGTGAAGGCATCGTTATTCGTATCAATAATAAAGTGATAGAGCGTCTCGCAATTCCAGCGCGTAGTGATTTGGCAATAACCACTTACGAAAGTGAGCTAATTGTTGGTCGTCGCTATTTGATCACGGCAGGCCTCGATGGCGTGCTTTATGCCAGTGATGAGAGTTCCTCTGCCGGAGTTTGGAAAAGCTCACAGGGTTCACCGTTTATTTGTTCTCCCTTTATTTTGGGCGATCGCATTGTTGTGGCTCGTACCAATGGCCTTATTGAATCCTATTTACCAGACGATGGAAAGTTAATTGATCAGCAGCAGTTAGATGGTCCATTATTAAGCGCCTGGCATGAAAACGGCATGCTTCATGGCTTAACCTATACGAGTTACTGGCGCTATTCTGATTTGCAGAAAAGCGAACGTACAGCTTTGCCACAGGAAGCAAAATCAGGCGGTAAACAAGTTTATCTAACTCCCGATAATCGTGCTTTTATTTTACAGAATAAAGATTGGATCGATGTCGGTAAATTTGATGGTCGCGTATCAGCGCAACCCATCGCCTGGGCTGGTCACGCGGTCATTCCATGTGGCACGACCATGATTATTGTTGGGCCACAGGGATTTGTACTGACCGGATCGGTAGAATATTTAGCCCCAGCCTTACTCGGAAACCAATTAGCAATAATTACGCAAGCTGGGGATGTTAATTTTTACGAGCCCTAAGCTGAAGTAATTTGGTTGTAGAACAGTCGAGTCCATTATTTCCGTTACGCCTGATGTGCTGTCGTCTCAAAGCAAGACGGAGCATCTGCAGTTGGTAATCAATTTTCTGGCCATACGGACAATGCTCGCTGACAATCAAGGAGGCTTGGTACCAAGGCTAAGCGAAACCAACCGTCGGCGCCTGGGCCAAAAAAACCACCAGGACTAACGACAATACCAGCGTCTAGACAACGTGCGGCATAAACATCTGCATCGCCTTGTTCGGGAACTTGAGCCCAAATATATAAGCCCGCGGAACTTGGCAGTACGGTGATGCCCTTTTGTTGTAAGCCGCTTGCCAATACCCGATATTTTTCCGCAAATATTTTTCGGCGTTCCCGAGCGTGTACATCGTCAGACCAAGCAGCTGCAGCAGCCTGTTCAATGAACGCTGGACTTCCTACTCCCATGGCTGCGCGCCAACCACGATAGGCTTTAATTAATGTTGCATCTCCAGCAATAAATCCACTGCGATAACCAGTCATGCCAGAGCGTTTTGAGCAAGAATGGAAAACCAGAATGCCGCTCGTCGTTGCCTGCAAGGCTGAAGGTGGTGGCTCTGATTGTTCGTCAAACCAGAGGTCCTGATAACATTCATCTGAGGCTAAGAGGATATTATGCGCTGCGCAAATCGCAGCCTGTTCGCGATAATAACCAACGTCAACACAGGCACCGGTTGGGTTGTGAGGATAATTAATCCATACGATTGCTGTGCGGTCCAATAATGCAGGTTCTAAACGCGATAAATCCAGACGATAGCCCTGATATTGAGGTAAGGTAATCGGATGGTCAATGCCACCGGCAAATAACGTGCCAGCTTGATAAACTGGATAACCGGGCGTCCCGTATATTACGGTGTTTTTGTTGGTTCCAGGATCAAGGAAGGCCAATGGTAAATGGAATATAGCCTCTTTACTGCCTGCCGCAGGTAATATTTGCGTGTCAGGGTTCAATGTTACACCAAATCGGCGCTGCATATATTTTGCCGCCGCCGTGCGCAGCTCCGAAGTGCCTCCAACCGATGGATATTGGCTAATGGTGGGTACAGCAGCGCGTAAAGCGTCCAGAATAAATGTCGGCGTAGGCTCGATCGGGTCGCCGGTACCAAAGTCAAATACTGTTTTCCCTGATTTTATTAACGCAGATTTGCGTGCTTGTAATTCAGCCATGGGATAGGGTTTGAGTGCGCGAAGTGCGGGATTCATAACGTTTACGATTCCAAAATAACGGTGGCGATGGCCAAATTATTGCTGTGACTAACAGAACAATGAAAGCGAACGGCGCCTAAACGTTTAGCGACTGCCAGTGCTTCATCTGTCAGAACGAGCACAGGGGGGCCATCATTATCACCGGGATGTAAGGCGATTTGGAGAAAATGGACACCCTTTGCCCATCCTGTTCCGAGCGCTTTCATGCAGGCTTCTTTAGCCGCCCAGCGCGAGGCAAGGCGTTCAGTTGGATCTGGGCGATCTAAAATATAGGCTTGTTCGCGTGGGGTATAAACTCGATCAAGAAATCGTTTTCCCTGACGTTCATATGTTTTTGAAATACGATCAAGGCCGATCAGGTCGGTACCCAGTCCAACGATCATGGTCCGCCTGTCACCGGACGCCAAACTCGTTGCAGCCACCACGGGGCATTGGGCGCATCGCTGTCGTTGCCACATGCGGCACGCACAGATAATTGAGAAGCTGGCAAGCGCTCTGGTGACGCTTGTAGGCGCAGGCCTAAAACAATTGGCTCACCATCTGATGAAATACGTTGAGCGGCATCAACTACCCAGGCTCCTCCACCCGTGAATTGAGGGTGTGTCGGCGTAAAGCTGGCCATTTGTCCAATGGCATCAATGGTACTGTCTCCATCGGCAAGGCGCAGCGTCACTGATGCTCCATCAGGCCCGAGACGGGTAAAGACAATTAAGGATCCGCGTAGACGAGTTAATGCATATGCCGCGGTTCCAACGGTCTGCCATTGGAGTGAAGCTCGGACGTGTTTATATATTTTAACAAGGTCTTTTTCTTTTTTATCTAAATCATCAATCAATAGGCAGGGTATTGGCTGAGCGGCCTGCGGTGTAAAATTTGGTAAGACTTGTAAGCCATCAACGCCATAACTTAAAACGGATCCCGCAATTGGTAATATTTTATCTTCTAATCCTATGGGACAAGCCGTGCGAATGGTGCCGTCCAATCCAACTATAAATAAGGTGCGTTTACTCGGACCGTCAGATAATATAGCGCCAAAAGCGTCAGTGGCTGAAATCAATTTTTGCACTTCAACACCGGGCGGTAATCGCTGCTCCCAAACCACGTGCCCACCAACCAGTGAAATACGAGCTAGCGCTTGGGAGCGATCCGTGCGACGGACAAAAACAGACAGGTAGTTAGCATCGCTCATGACGCTTTCAATGGTGCTCCAATCCCCAAAACGACGGCGGACGTCTCCGCTGAAGGCATCCAAAACGACCAATTGGTTTTGGTCGTCAGATGCATAAATACCATCGCCGCTGACAGCGTGTAAACGACCATACACTTTTTCTGTGCGCCATCGTTGACGGCCAACGCCTAAATCCCAACACGTTATGCGCCCTGCTTGTCCTAAACAGTAACATAAATCACCCACTAAAATTGGGTCGGCAGCTTCATCTTCAGGTAAAACGTACAGCGTTCGACCGGTGGTTAAGTCGACAATATGAATGCGATTTCGCCCATCTTCTGGCAACCACAGCAAACCATCTGAAAGTAGACGCATTTGCGACATACCGTTTTCGCCCAAGGGTAAACGCCAAAGGGGAACCGGTTCTTCTCCTGGTTTATTTCCATGTGCTGACAAGCAGATAAGATCGTTTGCTTCTTGGGTTAAAATATAGTCGTCATCAGTTAAAAGTGGCTGCGGTGGCGCAACACCCTGATCATCAGTTGGTCGTAAGGCGTAGCGAAATAATTCATTTCCTGATGCGATATCGACGGCCGAAAACCACATGCCTTCGGGTGCAGCCTGTTGGCGTGCTTGTGGATTCGTTATCGGTAAAGTTTTCCATAGTAGCAGCGTTTTACTATTAGCGGCCAGTGGTTCGACCGGCTCGCCACCTAAAATACCACGTAATTCAATAACTTCACCCGCGCGGCGTACGGTCATGGTAAATGGAGTTGCCGGTGCCATAGCCGTAACAACAGCACGTAAATCACGTTCAAAATTTGTCGTTTTACGACCTTGGAATGTTAGTAAGATATCGCCGTTACGCATCCCCGCGCCTGCCGCACTTGAACCAAGTACCACTTCGGCAATCGGAATACCTTCTTCAGTGTCTACCGTTGGATTTGGTGAGGATATGACACCTAATAATTGCCGAACAGGTTTTCTGCGCCAGGATTCAACTCCATCAGCCACTCGTACAGCATTTAAAAATCCATCACTAAATCCAACGGCGAGATCACCAGCCAATAAAGTAGTAATCCCGCGTTTCCCTGGAGATTTCCACAGCGAATTAGCTTTCGGTAGTGGTCGCTGATGGACTAATTTTACTGGTCGAGTCGCTTGCCCGGCAAGACGCGCTAAACCCGACTGAGCTAATGCGTGGACGCTGACTTCTAATCGATCTTTCAACAACATTCGATAATCGCTACCTAGACTGGCCTTACGATACAAGGTTGTGGCGGTGGCAGTATCGCCTTGTAGTTCCGCATGGCGACCTTCCCA
>SYDV01000527.1 GCA_005801395.1 Planctomycetia bacterium
ACAATTTTTTTACTCAAGCTGTTATATAAATTTCGCCAGTACAATCTCTTCATTCAAGTCGCGCAATGTGGTTGGCGCTCGTTTTCAAGTACAGGGAAATAATTTATCTATAAAAGCGATGGATTTAGTTGCCATAGGGTAACGTTTAGAACCGCGGCAAAAGTAACCCATGCTAAATAGGGAAGGAGCAGCAAGCCAGCGAGTGGTTTATGTCTCCAGAAAGTGATAACGGTGGCAATAATTAGGAGCCAGAGCAATAAAATTTCTACACATGAGAAGGCGCCCAGATGCCAATAAAAAAATAACCAACTCCACAAGGCATTAAGCACTAATTGTGCGAGAAATAACTTCATGGCCATGCGAGCGTGGGAAAATCCATAGTCGCGCCACACGAACCACACAGCGATGCCCATCATCAGGTAGAGCACACTCCACACCGGACCAAACAGCCAAGCCGGAGGAGCCCAACTGGGTTGGTTAAGCTGGCCATAAAAAACTCCTGCCTGGGCAGAAGCCAAAGCACCAATCGATGCAGCGATAAAAACTAGCGTGATCCAAGCGATAAAGCCGATTATATTTTTTGTCTGCATAAGCGCACCGTGCTCAGCGATTACCAGACACAAGGGGGGCAGATCGGGAAATGAGTGAAATGAATAGCTACTGTGGATGTTCATCGACTTAGTGCTCGTTGATCGAAGTAGGAGGTTTAAATCTATCCTTGATGACGCGAACGTATCTTATTGTTAACACCGTGCTCTATCTCCTATTATCGGTATGGTGCGTGGTATCGCCAGAAAGCACCGCCGCTTTCATCGGCTTTGCGACAATATCCCCTGCTGGGCAATCAGAATGGCTGGCAGTTTATGGCGGATTACAAGGAGCTTTGGGGATATTCTTTTTGCACGCTGCGTTGGGTCAACGTCATCAATGGTCGGCAATTATGTTGGCCTGCTACCTCTACACCGGACTGGTAGCGTTTCGTTTATTGAGCGTTTACGAAACCGGTTTTGCGACTCTTGGTAATGCGAAAATAACGTTGGGTTTGGAAGTGGTCTTAGCGCTCGGCGCTTACGTGTGTTGGTGGTTTATGCGTTCGCACAATGTAAGTGTGAAGCCGAAATAACCGAAGTCGGTGATTTTTATCAGAGTTTTCTTCAAAAGAGAATAGTCGGTGAAATCAGGGGTTAGGTGTGCTAATTGAGGCATATGGAAACGGTTTCGAACAAGGAGATAAAACATGATTTGCGGGAACAATGTCGCATTGATCATCCTGCTGCTGGCATCCTTGTCGGTACAGGCTCAAGAGATTGCTGGCGTGAAGTTGCCATCCACGGTTATGGCTGGAAGTAAGGAGCTGATATTAAGCGGTGGTTATTTATTACGTTATAAATTAATTTTTAAGATTTATGTAGCGGCGTTGTATTTGCCTAATGGAGTTACCGAACAAGACGCATTGAGCGAAATACCACGGCGCATAGAATTTCATTACCAGCGAGCTTTGACGGCAGCTCAATTAGTGGAAGCAACTGACGGTACGATTAATCGTGGGCGAGACGCCGCGGCAGTAGCTAAAACCACGACAGAAGTAGCGGCATTTAACGCGCTTTATCCAGATGTAACGGCAGGTGACGTCATGACCATTGAATATCACCCGGATCGTGGGACGACGATGCTCATTAATAAGGTTGAACGCGGAACCATCGTTGGACGGGATTTTTCTCAGGCCTTATTTGGCATTTGGATTGGCGACAATTGTTTTGACCCAGACTTAAAAAAGGCTTTGTTGGGTAAACCATAATCGAAGCGTGATGAATTCCGCTTAAAAGTAATCGACGAATACATTTAGATAGCTCGTCGCTGAAAGCGGTAATGACTAACCAGCCATTCCTCGCCGTGGTTATAAGCCCATAATTCTTCGCAGGCCATAAAGAACATGCGCCAGCGTTGAACTAACCGTTTGGCTTCAGCGGGAGCATGGTCGCGTGAAAATAATTCCAGCGCTTTGTCAGCGTTTTGGTCAAGATTGCGCAGCCATAAGGCGGCAGTGCGCGCATAATGTTTACCATTTACTCGCCAATGCTGATTGAGGGTAAGATGCTCCTGGTAATAGGTGAACAGTGAATCACTTGGCATCATGCCGCCGGTGAAAAAATGCCGTGCCATCCAATCGTCTTCGGCGTCATCATTAAAGGTATACGCAGCTAAGCGATGGGTGAAGACGTGAACAAATAATTGTCCGGCTGGTTTTAACCACGAAGCAATACGGCGGAATAATTCAGCATGATTGCGTAGGTGTTCGAAACATTCGACCGATACCACGCGGTCGTACGTGCCCTGGGCTTGGTAGGTGCTAATATCTGCGGTGTCGATGGTAATGTTGCTGAGTCCCCGTTGAGCGGCTTGTTCTAAAATATGTCGTCGTTGGCTGTGTGAATTAGAGATGCCACGAATGCGTGAGTGCGGATATTGTTGTGCCATCCATAACGTCAGCGATCCCCAACCGCAGCCGATTTCTAAAATATCTTGGCCATCGGATAATTGAGCACGTTCGCAGGTCAGCGACAACATCGCAGCTTCGGCTTGATCAAGGGTTTCGTCACCCTTGGTGAATAGGCAGCTACTATATTTCATATGCTGACCCATGCACAGGCGATGAAATGCCGCAGGCACTTCGTAATGTTGAGCATTTGCAGCGGCGGTTTCGACGGCGATTGGACTTTGACGCATGCGTTCAATGAACGACATGACATTTCGCTGAACCTGTTCGGTGTCGTTCACCTTTTCCAAACGCAGGCGTTCGCGTAATAATCGGCGCATAGCCATGCGTACGATAACGTCAGGAATCCATCCGTTTTCGCACCATTCGATGGTCCAATGCTGTGGTTTACTCGATGCGGATGAGGTGGTAGGCAACGTAGCGGACAGGTCGTTCATGATTTGGACTCCGATTTTGGGAACCAAGGAATAAAAGCTGACGTCGATTGTTGATAAGCACGGTAATCATCGCCGCGACTGGCCAGGGCGCGTTTTTCCGTGTAGGGAATGCCTGTTACTTTAACAATTAAAAATAATAATACCAACGGCACGACCAAGGTCAGTGGCCACCAAGCGGTGGATAAAGCCAAGGCAACGTAGGAAAACCATAATATCCATTCGCAGAAATAATTCGGATGCCGTGAATAGCGCCATAAACCACCACGACAGGTGCGTCCGTGATTCGCGGAATCTTGTCTCCAACGTGCTAATTGTGCATCGGCTAAGGTTTCGCCACTCAAGGCTAATAACCAAATGGCGATCGCTAAATAATCATACCAAGCGCCAAATGGCATCGTTGCGCTGGCAATAATGACAAACGGTAGTGAAAAAAAAACCACCAGCCATCCTTGAAATTGAAAGAACAGGAAAAACCACGGCTGGGCATTTTTCCCCCAAGATTCACGCAGCATGCGATAACGACCATCTTCTGGTTTGCCGATTAAACGATCACGAATTAAATACCAAGTCAGCCGTAACGACCAGGCGCCA
>SYDV01000528.1 GCA_005801395.1 Planctomycetia bacterium
AACGCAGCAGACAACATCGCCAAGGTTAGTGAAGCCGTACGTAAGAAGAACATGGGGAACTCCAAGCTAAGTAGGATGAAGGTGATTAAGTGACAAGTGATACGGGAAAGGTCACAAAACGTGCACTTGTATCGCCCATCTCACAAGCCCGCATGTCGAATGTGGCACGCTCAGGACGATCGGGCATTTGATTATTCTATCAAATCTGATGCCCAACTCACCTTCCCATAGACGAATTCCCGCTCACCGTTTGCGCCTTTACCACGACTGAACCGTGACTCACATTATTAAAATAAAATTAAATCCGCTCCCAGCGCAACACAATCGGATGGGATTTCCATTGCCCTGGTTCTACATGACAGACCGTCGTTAACCCTTGAAAAGTTGGATGAACTTCTGGCGCGGTGCTGCCATTGGGAAATGGTTTAGTGGTCAATTCCATTCCGCGTGTGCGCTCACGATTAAACCATGGTGTTCCTGGGCGGCTGCGGTGCTGCGTCCAAATGGTAAGCCAAGGAAAATCGCTCACCGTCCAAGTGCAACTAAAGCGACGTTTCCAGGCCGCATTGGTTATGGACCACGATCCCGTTTTGACGCGTCCTGCGACGACATCGCCACAGACGGGTTCGTCGGGCGTTGGAATTTTTAATACATCAGTGACCGGCATTTCACCAAGCGAAGGAATTTTTGGGAATCGCGGTAATGGTTCTGGCTCACCGTGCCAATTATAAACTTTATCAATCCCGGCTTCACAGGTGGCAAAATCGATAAACGGCTGGCCACAATTAATATGTTCACACCATTCAATTTCGCGGCGTACTTTTCCAGGGTTATGTACCGCATGCGTCAGATGCAAACGATCGCCAGCCAACTGCACTTGCTTGCGCGTCGTGAGTCCCGCTAAAGGCATGGCGACGGTAAATTCTAATAAGTCAGCACGGGGCTGCGAGACAGACCAACGACCAACACCAGGTTCGCCATGGACGGGACGTTTTTCATTCGCATGCGCTGGGCCAAAACGATCAATACACACATTGTGGCCAACAATGGCGGCCAATAAACCAGCTTCGATGCCGCCATAATAACCGCCTTCGGGCACCTGATCTGGATCAGCGGCATGCCAGGTTGGCTGCCATAATGGATTCTGATCTTCGCCAATAAAACGAATCGCGGCCAAATGCCCGCCCGTTTTAGTAATGACTATTTCAATTTGAGAACCCACCACGCGCCACGCAGGTACGCCACGCCAAGAACTGTCGGTTAAAGTCAAAACATCCATGAGATAGTCTCCAGCTTGAGCGCGAATAATGGGTAGCTTAGGGCGTTTGAAATAGGACGAAAGTATCCGGACGGACCGACGGAGACACCGACTGGCCGACAGACAAATTAATTAATTCTGAATGCATTGGTCCGACGTTCGATCGGACATCGGACAAGCCGAAGGCGATCGAACCTATCAATTAATACTCCGAATCCGATCCGACGGTTTATGCGACCGATCGGTAATCCGGCATAATAATTCTAAGCCTTCTAAAACTAAACTTGGCCGATAACTGAGACGCGGTAGGACATAAGAGTTAATGATTAAACTACAATTACCACCGGTGGCGATGTGATTGTGGATGCCCGTTTCTCGCCCTAATTTGAGCATGCAGGCGGCGACCATCGGACCATAACCGATTCCAATTGCGGCGCCGATGGCACCGTGGGTGTCAAATTGTGCGGCTTGGGCATCTGGACCTAATGCGTCAACGATGGGCAATGCCGGTGCCTGGTTCGCTAAACCAATCGCACAGGCTTTCGCACCGGGTAAGATTAAGCCACCGCGAAAACGAACCGAAGCTAAAAGATCCATTGGTTGATCTTGAAAGCCCCAGGCGGTGATCGTCGTGGCAGTACCCGCATCAATAATCACTAATGATTTACGCTCTTGCACACAACCAATTAACCCAGCTAAAACTCGGTCAATTCCGCAGTTTGGATATTGCCCCAAATCGGGTATCGGCAGCGTCTGATCACCAATAATTCTTTTTCGGCGGTCATTTCCCACACTATTCCACCACGATTC
The DNA here is from genome assembly GCA_005801395.1 of Planctomycetia bacterium. The sequence goes on from SYDV01000528.1 coordinate 2,069, forward strand.
AAGCAAGGCCGTATTATTTTTCGCCCCAGGCATAACCACTAATTCGGTAATGGTGCGATTAAATGGCTTAATAAACTCGTCTAATAATTCACGCTTAGGTTCAATCCGTTCGAACTGCCATATGCCGCCATCCTGCGCCAACCCTAATTTGATCGTCGAATTTCCGCAGTCCGCTAACAGTCGCATGTCATAATTCCGAACTTATTGCCGCATACCAGTTGAACCAAATCCACTTTTGCCGCGCTCGGTCGTTGTCAGCGTCGCAACTGGTTCCCAATTGAGCTGCGCAACGGCAGCCAGCACCATTTGTGCAATACGGGTTCCACGTAAAATATTAACCGGCTCATCGCCTAAATTAGCAAGAATGATTTTAATTTCTCCGCGATAATCACTGTCGATAGTTCCTGGACTATTCAGTACGGTCAGCCCATTATTGAGCGCCAAACCCGAACGCGGTCGAATCTGCGCCTCAAACCCAAGTGGTACGGCAATCTGCAGGCCCGTCGGAATCAGCGCGCGCTTTCCAGGCAAGATCTCCACCGGTTTGTCGATGGCCGCGACTAAGTCTAACCCCGCTGCTCCGGCCGTTGCATAGGCTGGCAACTTCAGGCCTTCAAAATGCGGCAGAGTAACAACGGGGACTTGTGGCATGGATTGGATGCTTTCGCGGAAGGTGGGGTTGGCAAGTCATCTCATCTTAGCCCGACGGCAGAGGTTCGATCGCCTTCGGCTTGTCCGAGGTCCGATCGCCTTCGGCTTGTCCGAGGTCCGAGGTCGAAAGGCAAATAAAACAAATATCCAATGCATTTAATGGCCCCAGCCTTTCTGCAGCCGCAGCAGGGACCTCCGCGCAAATGCCAGCAATCAATCATGCAAGACATCGGACTTCGGACATCGGACATCGAACATCGGACATCGGACTTCGGACTTCGGACGTCGGACGTCGAACATCGGACATCGAACATCGGGCATCGGACGTCGGACTTCGGACTTCGGACGTCCAAAGGCCCTTTCAAACCCTATTAAGCTCCCCGAGTAGAAACCGGCGAAGGACTTGCCCCCCACCCATCCGGCCTAACCTGCCCCCCTTCGGAGAGTTCGCATGCGCCTCAAGCGGTTGGAAACTTTTGGCTTTAAGTCGTTCGCCGACCGCATGACGTTTGATTTTGAAGAGGGCATCACGGCGGTTATTGGGCCGAATGGTTGCGGTAAATCGAATATTGTGGACTCCATCAAATGGGTCATCGGCGAGCAATCGGCGAAAGCGCTGCGCGGCGATGACATGACCGATGTTATTTTCAATGGTTGTGCGACGCGACGCGGTATGGCATTTGCCGAAGTAACCTTGGTATTGGACCAGGTTGGCGTGCAATTAGGCATGAGTAGCGACGAAGTCGCGCTGACGCGACGCCTCACCCGCGATGGAACCTCGGCATATTTTCTTAATGGCAAACCCTGTCGGTTAAAAGATATCAAAGAATTGTTCATGGACACCGGTGTCGGCACCGCCGCTTATTCGGTCATCGAACAGGGCCGCGTCGGATTCATTCTCGATTCCAATACCAAAGACCGCCGCATTATTTTAGAAGAAGCCGCTGGTATTTCGCGCTATAAAGCGCGCCGTAAAGTGGCCCTGCGTAAATTGGAACGCGTTGAACTTGATCTGCAACGCATTGGCGAGGTGTTAGGTGAAGTTCGTCGCCGCGTCAAAGCCGTCACTCGCCAAGCCCAAGCCGCACTCCGATTCAAAGAACTGACCTCCCAAGTGCGCGAACTGCGTATGGCATTTGCGTTAGAAGAATATGGTCGTTTATTCGGCGAATTAAAAACCCACAGCGTCCGCGTTGATGAATTAACCTCCAACGGTGCAGAAGTCGCCGCGCGATTAGGTGAATTAGAAGCCGCCTTAGCCACCGCCGATTTACGTTTAGTCCAATTAGACAACGACATTCGCGCCCAAGAACAAACTCGTGCTGACGCACAAAGCCGTCGTGACGTTTCTGATTCACGGGCAAAAGACGCGCGTTACCGCTTAATCGAAGTCGACCAACAAGAAGTCAATGATCGACAAGCATTAACGACGCTGAGCACCAAAATTGAAACGCTGAGCGCAGAGCATGCCCTTGCCGAAACCACGATGGCCAATGTGGAAACGGGCGGCGAAGGTGACACCACCTTAAATTCATCCCTCAAACAAAAGCGCGATGAATTAGATGCGGCTATGGCAGCGGTGGACCAATTAGTGTCCGAAATTGAAGATGCCAAAGCTAAACAAGTCGAATGTTTACGCGAATTATCCCGCATCGAAGCGGAACAAGGTCGCGTAGTTAGTGCGCGCAATGCCACCGATGAGCGCCGCAAACGATTAGAAGATCGCACGGGCGGTCAAACTGATGCGTTAGGTCAGGCACGCTTAGCCGAAGCTGGCGCACAATCAGCATTAGGCGCTCTCATTACTGGCGCGGCAGCACTGCACTCGAAATTAGACGAACACATCCGTGCCCGTGAAACCGCGCTGAGCGAAGGCAATCGCCTGGACAGTGAGCTGAACGAAATTCGCCATCAAGAAGCCCGCGCCGAAACCGGCATGCGCATGTTGCAGGAACAAGAAAAACGCGCCGAAGGGGTATTTCGCGGCGTTAAAGACGTCTTACAGCAAATGGATAAATTCCCAGGCATCGTCGGCATGGTTGCTGACTTATGTCGCGTACCTGATGATTATGTGATCGCCATTGAAACCGCATTAGGTGGACAGGCACAAAATATTATCACCGAAACGCAAGAAGCCGCGCGCGACGCGATTAACTTCTTGAAACGCGAACGCCGTGGCCGCGCGACGTTTTTACCACTCAATGATATTCGTGGCGAAGAACGCCTTGATCAACGCTTGTTACGTGAACCCGGCGTCGTTGGTTTGGCGAGTCGTTTAATTGACTACGACGAACATTACCGCAACGCTTTTGAACATTTGCTCGGCAACGTATTAATTGTTGAAACGCTCGACCATGCCATCGCCTTACGGCGTAATAATCGTATGTCCTGTCGTCTCGTCACACTAGATGGCGATGTCGTTAACGCCGGTGGTGCCATGACCGGTGGTCGCCAACAAGGTGGCGACAACGGCGGTTTAGTTTCGCGTAAAAATGAAATTCGTAAATTGGAAGAACAACTCGCTGACTTAACGGCACGTAAACAAAAAGTTGGCACCGACCGCGACCAAGCGAAGAAAGATGCTTTTGAACGGTCGATGCGCGTGGAAGAAACTCGGCGCGAAATTCAACAAACTGATCGCAATGTGGGCGAAGCAAAAGCCGATTTGATGAAAACCGAACGCGACCGTTTGCATCTGGAAGATGCCACCAGCAGTTTCGGTGCCGAGCTGCAAGAAATTGCCGCCGAGATCGCTGCCATTGATGGAGAATCGCGCGATTTATTAGGACAACGTGAATGGTTTGCTGCGCTGAATAAAAAACTCGAAAATGATATCGCTGCGATGCAAGGCAACTTGGAAGGCAAAGCCGCCAAACGCAACCAGGCACAAGACGATGTCAGCAATTTACGCGTCAGCGTTGCGACTACACACGAACGCCAAGAAGCCGTGCGCAACCATCTTAGCCATTTGGTGCGCAGCTTACAAGAATTAGAAGATCAAAAAGCCGAACGTGAACGTCGCTTAGTTGGCTTAGATGCCAAACGCGCAGAGCTCCGGCAAATTGCAGAAGAAAACCAAGCGATCTTTGACGTCGAATCCAAACAAGTCGCCATCCTGGCCGAACAATTAGATACATTAATCAAAGAACGCGACGTCACGCGCAACAGCGTCGAATCTGAACGCCAAGAAGCTCGTGCGCTGACCACGCGCCAACGCGGCATAGAACACGAGAAAAATCAACTCGATGTCAAAATCGGTGAAGCCAATGTGCGCATCGAAGGTTTATCGCAACGTATTTTAGACGATTACCAACTCGATCTGATCGAAGCGTTCAGTAATTACCAACGTCCAGAAAACCTCGACTGGCCGAAATTACGCAACGAACTAGCTCAAACAGAAAAAGAACTCGCCTCATTGGGTTCAGTCAATTTGGCCGCCATTGATGAATTAGAAGAAGTCCAAGCGCGTGAAACCTTCCTCGACAAGCAATTCAACGACTTAACTCATGCACAAAATAAACTGCAAGAAATCATTGAACAGATCAATGACATTAGTCGCAAACTGTTTGAAAATACGTATCGCGATGTACGCAAAAATTTCCAAGAATTATTCCGCAAATTGTTTGGCGGCGGCAAAGCCGACCTGGTTTTAGAAAAACCAGAAGCATGGGAAGAGACCTTGCCTGATGGCCAAGTCATCAAACACAAGCCCCAGCCACTCGATATCTTAGAAGCTGGACTCGAAATTGTCGCGCAACCGCCAGGCAAAAACCCGAAAATTATTACGCAATTATCTGGCGGCGAAAAAGCCCTCACCGCCATTGCGCTGTTATTCGCTGTCTATCAAACCAAACCAAGCCCCTTCTGTATTCTCGACGAAGTCGATGCGCCGTTAGACGAATCGAACGTCGATGTTTATTGCAACATGTTACGTGAGTTCGTCAAAGATTCGCAGTTCATCGTGATCACGCATAAAAAGCGTACGATGCAACGCGTCGACGCCATTTATGGCATCACGCAAAATGAACCCGGCGTCTCGACCAAGATCAGCGTTAAATTTGAAGATATCGGAAAACTTGGCGACACGGAAGGCGTGGAAGGTGAATTATCCGCGACCGTTCATGGCGCAGGACCGTATTCAAAATAATTAGAATTGACGGACCGGTAGACCGTCGGTCGAGCTGCCAAGTCTTATAAATTCTACTCCGGCAACAGCGTCAATGTAAGGCGACGAACATCCATCACCGATTTCCCTGGGATCGTTAGCGCACGCAACGTCAGGGCTCCTGTGCCTTTTTTCAGGTTTAATATTCCAAAATCGAGTGCTTTAAATGGCTTCATTTGGGATTCACCGTTAGGACGAGGGATAGTGTCTTGGTTGGTATTCAGCGGTGGATTCCACAACGTTGTGACAGTGGTTTGCAAACGCGCATCATGGAAACTTAGTTCAATGGTCGACCCAGGATCTGCACAGGTGTAATCCATCTCGACTTGATAACGGCCACTAGTGACGACGTTTATTAACCACACCATGGAATCATCGGTAGCTGTCCAATTGACGAAGTACGAACAATTGGGGGCACCAGAGCTACGCTTAACCTTGCCCATTGGTTCGCCATCACGCGCGGGCAACATCGTAATAGGAAATTCCGGATAGCCGACATCCAATGAACGTTGATCAACCGTGGTACCCTTCACTTTCTTGGGAATATTGGCAGACACTTCGTCAAACCACGCTTTAGCAGCGGTTAATAATTTATTCGTTAGTTCCGGTTGTTGTTCATTAACACTTGTCGTCTGTCCTGGATCGGCGACCATATCGAATAATTTACCGGCTGCGTCCAAACGGTATTGCTGCGTGCGCACGGTGTATTTTCCCGCCCAAGTGCTAAACAACATGCGATCATCCCAAGTGACTGATTCCTTTTTCAACAATGGCGAGAGATCACGACCATCTAATGGTTTATCACCGACGCGTGGCACCTTAGTAAGCGACAACAAGGTTGGCAGCAGATCAATTGCGGCACTAATTTGCGTAACCGTATGACCAGCGGGTAATTGAGCCGGCCAGCGAATAAACAGCGGCGAGCGAATGCCACCTTCATCAGTCGATCCTTTTTTACCTTTCATGCCTCCGGTATAGCGACTAGAATTGGGGCCGTTATCAGAAAAATACAACACGATGGTATTATCTGCAATTTTGAGATCTGCTAATTTATTAAGCACGCGACCAACATTCCAATCCTGATTTTTGACCATCGCTAAAGCACAGCGCGTTTCATCTGCTTTTTCTTGTTTCGCGTCCGTTGCTGCCTGGGTAATCGGCATATCTTTATATTGTGCCCAATTTTCTGCCGGGGCAGCCCACGGTGAATGTGGCGTAGTAAAAGGAATATAGCAGAAAAACGGGACGTCCTTTTTTTCGTCAATAAATCGCAACGCTTCATTGGTACACACATCGACAATGTAACCAGTCGTGCTTATCATTTTACCGTTACGTTCCAAAGGAGCATCAAAATACTCGCCCCAATGACCAGAGCTGTGGCCAAAATATTCATTAAAACCACGCGCCATTGGATGGTACGGCCATTGACTACCATTATGACATTTACCAAAAGCTCCCGTGGCATATCCAGCCGCTTTCAGCGCATCAGCCAGGGTTTTTTCATCCACATTTAAACGCTCTTGTCCGGTCGAAACGCCATGAACACCACCACGCATATGATAACGCCCAGTCAAAAATTCAGCCCGCGTTGGCGAACAAACCGGACAAACATAAAAACGATCTACCGTCACCCCCTGTTGAGCAATTGAATCAATATTGGTTGTCGCAATTTGTTTATTACCGTTGTGACTGTAATCGCCCCAACCCGCATCGTCGGCCAGAAATACAATCACGTTGGGCTTCCGTTCGGCAGCAACTGCACCAATGACGGCGAGCAAGGTGAGGGTAAGCGCAAAAATACTACGCATGGAAGGCTCTCTTTCTTTTAAATTCGGATTATAAATTGGATGCTGACAATGAAATCACCCACGTCCACTCGTGTTGATCTTACCCCATTATTACTAATGAATCGAACCTTCGCTGCCCACTTGGTAACAGTAAACTCACTAGTGGTTCCTGTACCCTTTGTCGTTTTTTTCATAAAAGTAGAAGATCCGCTTCGGTTAATGTCCAAACACCTTGGCTATTATTTAAATTCTCCATTACGTGAACATGTATGATTTGTCTACATTCGTCTGACCTGTCCTAGGACCGACTAATAGTCATCCCCTTATCGTCATTGCTCATTTACCATTTCGTCTAAAGAAAAATCGCCACACCTGTCACGCTACAAGCGATAACATATTTAAACCCATGGCGCTCGAACCGTATTGATGTCCGCTCTCAACGCTGCGTGAAATGCATCAATACATGCCCTGTTATCGCGGAGAACCACTTCGCTCATCTGTGATTCTTAGGCAAAACGGCGATAAGCGCTCAATCTCGTATAAGGAATGACGATCTTCCCCCTGTGAAGTCAGCACATCACTGCCAAACTCTGCCGTGTTCGCGTTTACCAGATTTAAGTTCAAGCCACCTATCCTCGTCACACTTCAAGCTAGCCACTCGGCTTGATTGGTCTCCGTCACTAGGAATTTTAATGCAACGAAGAGCTATCTCGCCCACCTTGCATTTACTCGCTAGCGGAATTTTTTATTCCTGCGTCCCTAATTATGCCGCTGAAGGTACTCGATTAATTGGCACTGGTCCTATTCAAGTCAGCACTGCTGGCGCGGGTGTTGCGGCACCACAAAATTCAAGTTGGTTGTCCCTCAATCCCGCAGGATTGGTGGGGCTATCAGACAGCGTGGATGTCAGCACTGATGTCATTCAAGGACGAGCCAGTTTGACACCGAATGGCTTACTAGGAAATAATACGGCTGGACGCATTGAAGATGATGTGGTTGTTTACGCGCCAGCGGCAACTGTGGTGAATAAAATTAATGAAAATGACACCATCGCGCTAGGATTTTACACCGTATCAGGTCTCGCCGTTGGATATCCTTCATCTCGTAGCTCTCCTGGTGCGGCCGGTGGATTTGACCGACGCGCTGAACAACGGTTTATTACGACTAGCGCGGCTTATGCGCGACGCGTCACTGATCAGCTGTCTGCCGCGCTCGCATTAAATTTAAATTACGTCGATCTGCGCTCTGATTCTATTGTTGCCAGCGGAGCACAAACCAGCGGCACTTTTGATATGGATTCGGCTTTAGGCGCTGGTTTTTCCCTGTCTCTTTTTCAACATTTCGATCAGGTCAGTTTTGGCGCGAT
>SYDV01000529.1 GCA_005801395.1 Planctomycetia bacterium
CAACTGTCGCAACTATGCGACAGCCGTTTACAACTTTTTGATTATTACTCGGTAATTTTTGCTGTTTTAGCCTGTCGCCTATTTACGACAGACAGGCATCAAACTGTAGCAGCTAGCGCAACCCATACTTGCTGATCAAACGCAACAACGCTGTACGACTCATCTTCAAAATGCGGGCGGCTTCCGAGGTATTGCCGCGTGACCGCACCAACGCATTGCGGATGGCGGTGCGTGCCCATTCCTCTGCCGCACGTTCGCGTCCTTGTTTAAAGGCAAGGGCAGATGATGTGCTGTTTGCCGGATCTAAGTGTTCCAACGAAATAGTTAGCGGCGCAAAAGCAGACTGTCCGGGCAGCGAAACCGCGCTTCTTGCCAAGGCGCGTTCCAAAGCATTCGCCAGCTCGCGTACATTGCCCGCCCATGATCGCGATAATAAACTGGATAAGGCATTCGCTGTTATGCTGTGACGTGCCTCTCCATTCGTTAAGCGCTGCAAAAGTGCATGCACGATTTGTGGAATGTCTTCCGGATGCTCACGTAAAGTCGGCATGTTCACATGCAGCACATGCAAACGATAATATAAATCTTCGCGGAATCGCTCTTCTCGCACCAAATTATCTAAGCGCACATTAGTCGCTGCCAATAAACGCAAATCGGTTTTTTCTGGAGCCTCAGCACCAACGGGCCATATTTCGCGTGACTCAATCGCGCGCAATAATTTAGGCTGGAGATCTAACGGCAGTGAATTTATTTCATCAAGGAATAACGTGCCGCCACGCGCTAAGGAAAAGCGCCCACGTTTACGACCTTGTGCTCCAGTAAACGAACCTGGTTCATGACCAAACAATTCACTTTCGATGAGCTCTCGAGAAATGGCGCCACAATTCACGGCAATAAACGGGCCTTGGCTACGTCGTGAACCTTGATGAATAGCTTGCGCGGCTAATTCCTTTCCCGTGCCGATTTCACCCATGATCAATACCGGCGCATCTGACGATCCGGCGACGTCGATCTCTGAGTAAACACGGCGCATGGCGGCACCGGTACCTACCAATTTACCACGACCAGAACTGGCCGCTTCTTTTAATCGTTGCACGGTTTCCACTTCGCGCAGATGGAGCAATAATTCATCGGTTTCGAATGGCTTGGTCAAATAAGCGCGCGCACCCAAACGCATCGCTTCAACAGCAGAGCTAATCGAACCATAGCCCGTCATCACAATGACTTGCAGGGTCGGACGACGTAAACGCGCCTCGCGCAGCAAGGACAATCCATCAAAGCCGGGCATGCGCAGATCCGTCACCATCAAATCGGCTTCTTCTACCGCTTTCAGGCCACTCGCACCATCTGGGCAGCTGACTACTTGATGACCAGCTCGCTTAAGTAACTCGGTTAAAGCACCGCGAAGACCATCATCATCATCAACCAATACGACTTTCATTTTTTCTCCGATAACAAAGTCAGTGTAGGTAACATTACGCTAAAACGCGCGCCACCGCTATCAACATTTTCGGCGGATAAACGTCCACCGTGCGCAACACAGATGCGACGCGCCACCGATAAACCCAATCCGGTGCCATTTACTTTGGTGGTAACAAAGGGCGTAAACAGCCGTTCTGGGTCAGTCCCTAACCCTGGGCCGTTATCTTCAACTACGATATCTAATTGCTGACTTTGCGCTTTCGCGCGCAGTTCAACGCGATGACCTGGACTGAGTGCCTGGGAAGCATTTTCCAATAAATTAATCAAAACTTCCTGCAGTTGATCGTTGTCCCCATGAATAATCGGCAAATCATTAGGAATATGACACTCAAAAGTAATACCACGAGCGCGCATGCGGCCAGTAAATAATGTCGCAACGGTACGAATCAAAACCGTCGCTGGCACACGACCATCTTTGGCTTCGCGTTGCCGAGCAAAGCCTAAAAGATTTCGCACCGTGCGTGCGATGCGATCGACCTGTTCAGCAATCATATCTAAATGACTACACGCTTCCGGCATAGAAGATAAATCAGCACGCACTAATCCCAGTCACGCTTTGATGGCCGCTACAGGATTATTTACTTCGTGAGCACCCACTGCCGCCATGCGACCCAAGGTGGCATCGCGCTGCGAGGTCATCAATGCATTTTCAGCACGCTTACGACTCGAAATATCTGCCAACATCACAATTGCCCCAATAACACGGCCATCAGGGTCGCTCAAGGGGGCGCCGGCTAAATTTAAATCGATGATTACGCCAGCAGAATTCATTCGCTGAATTTCGACGTCGGTAAATACTTCTCCACTCAAGATGCGCGCCAAAAAAGCACGTGATTCAGCAAATTTTTCCGCCGTGACAAAGGGTGGTCGTTTACCTATGACGTCTTCACGACGCCAACCAAACAGATCGGTTGCGGCGTGATTCCACACATCGCTAATACAGCCGTCAATATCCAAGGTATAAATTGCCAAAGGCGAGGCATCAATCATCGCGCGTAAGGTGGCCAACGCTTGATGCAATGATTCTTCCGCCATGCGCCGCTGAGTAATATCTATCATTACCCCATGGATAAATTGTCCGCGACCGTGTTCATCACGAACCAGTTTGGCTTCATCGCGCACCCACACAATTCCACCATCATGCGCCAAAATGCGATATTCGCAGGCAAGCGGAATGGCTTGCTCGCAACAACGCGCGATTTCTTCCATAACCCGCATGCGATCATTCGGATGCAATCGATTAACAAAAAATGATGGGTTTGAAATCCAGCGTTCAGGATGAAAACCCGTAACGGTGGTAATTTGTGGACTTAAATATAAACGACTAGCCATCACATCTGCCGCCGCGACATACGTCACAATTGGTATTTGCTCAACCAATGCGCGATATCGAGCCTCTGCTTTTAATAAATCTTGCTCAACCCGTTGGCGTTCACTCCGCGCTTGCAAGGCTAGCACACCGTACGACACATTTTCTGCCAACTCGCCCAATAATTTGACTTCATCTGCGCCAAAGGCATCGCCTTCTGTGGCATAAATCGTAAGTGCACCAATGACACGATCACCAGATTTAATCGGCAAGGCAATACCAGAGTCATAACCGCGCTTAGCTGCCTCCATCCGCCAATCGCTATAGCGGTCATCCGCTAAAATATCGCGAGCAATAGCAATTTCGCCGCTGCGAATCGCCGCACCCGTCGGACCTTCATCTGCACCTTGAACACCCCACGATGGCCGAATTTCTTCTAAATAACGATCTCCATACCCCGCCTGCGCCACAGGCTCAACAGATTGAGCGGTGTCGTGCCGAGCTAAACCAATCCATGCCAAACGATAACCTAACGCTACGGTCAAACGGCATACTTCTTGAAATAATTCTGGCTCACTCGTCGCACGTTGTAATGCGCGCGATGATTCACTTAACACATGAAGTGCCCGATTCATACGCCGAACATCGGCTTGTAGGCGATGTTGATCGTGCTCGTGATTATTACGATCAGTCACATCATGCAGCATCAGCACGGTTTTACTGTGACCTGATTTTTCCGTTCGCGTTTGTGCTACGGTGACGTTTACTAAACGCTCTCGACCACCACGTACACGAATGCGCACCACACATTCACTAATGCGATCATCGTGTGCCAACCAAGACAGCCAGGGCATGGCCGGTACGCTTAATGGCAAGACTTGATCTATCGGCAAATCTTCGCCTAAATGGCGCAAAAATCCGCTCAATTTCTCATCCATTTCATTCATAAACGTCACTTGGCCATTAACATCGATGGTCAGAATTGCCCGATCGACCACATCTAAAATCATGGATAAATCGTCTTGTGAACGACGAGCTTGCGCTTCTAAACGATGGCCACGCAACGCTATGGCTATTGCAGTGCCTAATTCTTCTTGTCGGAGTGGTTTAATTAAACAACCAAACGGCATCGTACTCCGAATGCGCTCCATCGTCGCATGATCATGGAGCGCCGTCAAAAATACGACCGGGACACCAAAACCACGCCGCATAATCGCCAGCGCCGTTTCAACCCCATCCATTGTTCCTTCCAAAATAACATCCATCAAAATTAAATCTGGCTGTTGGTTGACCACCGCAATCAATGCCGCTTCACCACTTCGTACCACACCGCAAACTTGATAACCCAAAGCCTTTAATTGGATATCGACCAACATTGAGGTCGTGGCATCATCTTCCACTATCATGATGGCTGGAGGTGATCGCATGAGGAATGCAGGGTCTACAGCGGAACATCGGGTCAAGAAGACAGAACCAAAACGCTCAATTCAGCAAAGCTGATTCGTTTTTCAATCCATACGTACGAAACGTTTTCCGATCATAAACACCGGCACTAAACACAAAATGGCCAGCCCACCAATTGGATGAGCAGAAGTTGCGATCAATGCATCAAAAAACAAAATGCCACCTAAGGCAGCGCCAACGACCGGGCCAACCTGCTCGCTGCGCCCAGAACGCAAAGCTGCCAACCACGGTTTACCCACGCGGTACAACAACCAACCAAACAACATAGCGCCTAACACCGCCGATAATCCAATTCCAACCACATATAATTTATCATCCCCAGGGCCTAAAGCCCGAATCCAATGCGCTCGCGTCAATAACCAACCACCCGCAACAATACTACCAAATACAAATAGGCCACCCACCAGTAATTCCACGCGACGGCCTGCGCGACTGTCTAATTCACTAATCAGTGTTACGCCAAAAATATAACAACCCAGTACAGTCGGATAAACCAACAACATACCGTTGCTACCCGTGCCAAAACCAATGATCGCAAATTTCAAATAATCATTACCCAATATTAACAACGCAAAAATTGCGTGCGAATAACGTACTAACGCCATGGTCACACTACCCACATACGGAATATCTTTGGTCGCTAAATTATAGAGCATGATCAAACTCAGCACGACTCCTGCCGCATAAAAGGCATGGACATCGACGAGGGCCGCACTCATTAAGGCACCGATGGCCAACAATACGCCAACGAAAAAGGCCGCACCTAAACCAATACGCCCCGAGGGCAGCGGACGACGTGGATGTAACGTACGATCACGGCCAACGTCAGCGAGATCATTCCACAACATGCCTGCGAGATAGAGCAGACAACTCGCCAACACCAACCACGCGATTTGCGAAAAACCACCTTGGTATAAACGCTTCATTAACCATTTAGGATCTAAGCCCTCACTCGCGTAAACAGCCATAACGACTGCGGCGGTGATATTGCTAAAGATAGTCACCAGCCCCGTGGCGCGCGTTAGTTTCAACCAATCAAGCAGCATGTAGTCAGGGTGTAAGGAATATCCTGGCGTCCGAAAGGCCCACCATGGCGCGACCTGTTCACCTACTTTTCCCGTTTGAGATTACCGGTCAGTCTTCGACCACGACGGGCTCTTCGCCCACGCCCAAGACGGGAGGTCGACGCAAGCGCAAACACACGGTATTCCCGTGAACGACTGGCGCGATTTCATGTTCCCAGGTCGCTGCTGCCGACATCATCGCAACGCCACAACCTGCCGCGACGCTCATTCCACCACCAATGGTTTGCGCTCCCAAGTACACTTCCAGGCGATCGTACAATCCGGCGCGCAAAAAGGCGCCATGTATTTGTGCACCACCTTCGACCAACACCTCATTTAAGCCGTAACGACCTAACGTGGTCGCAACATCATGTGGGTCATGGGCATTGGTGACCGAAAGTAGTTCGACCCCCGCCGCACGTAGTTGCGCACAATTTTGCGCACTCGCCTGAGCATCATGGATGACCAAAACCGTAGCCGCTGGCCGCGTGGCAATTAAAACGGACCGCGTTGAC
>SYDV01000530.1 GCA_005801395.1 Planctomycetia bacterium
AGTTGGAGCTGTTATAGTGACGGGGCATTATTTGCTCCGTGGCAATTATGGTCGCATGCGGTGATTCAATCATCGTGGTGGCAGCTTGGTTGTGAAATAGCCATTATGATGGTTATTGGTCGCGCCGTCGAACGCCTCATTGGTTCATTAGCGATGGCCATGGCCATGCTCACCTTACTGCCCATGAGCGCGACCTTGTATCTTATCTTTGATGTTGGTGGTGTTCTGGTTGGTGGCCAAGGGTTATGTCTGTGTTTATTAGGTTTAGCTGCTGGAAGGCTGCCGCATGCCCAGGTGCAATGGGGCGCTGGCTATTGGGTCATTGTTGCGGTTGGCTATGTCCCTTTATTTGTGCTCGCACTGCCAACCATGATTGTGCTGTACGTTATTTTGGTGGTGTGGACGTCGCCTGCCGCCGTGGCCATGAGTACCACTTTATGGGCTGTTGCTTGCGTGTTGATGGGCGTGCTCATTGGATTGACGGGTCCACGCGCAACGAAATCGGTAAGTGATGCTGCGAATGTTTGAGCGAACTTAAACTTAACGGTAGCCAATTTCCGATGTCGGGTTGCGCTACGGACGAGCGCACCACCATGTCGGCCTCACCGTTAAGGAAAGCCGTATGGCCAACATTGAATTGCAATCAGTGAAGGGAACGCGCGACTTCTATCCAGAAGATATGCGCGCACGCACTTGGCTTTTTAGCCAATGGCGCGAAGTCGCCAGCCAATTCGGTTATGAAGAGTATGACGTCTGTGTGCTCGAACACGAAGAGCTCTACATCCGCAAAGCTGGCGATGAAATCACCAGCCAACTTTACAATTTCACCGATAAAGGCGATCGTCGGATTGCTTTACGCCCAGAAATGACGCCGTCGCTGGCACGTTTAGTGTTGGCAAAAGGTGCAGCGTTGGGATTACCGCTGCGGTGGTTTTCGCTGCCGCAATGTTTCCGCTATGAACAGGCACAAAAAGGCCGGAAGCGCGAACACTTTCAATGGAATATGGACATTGTTGGCCTAGCAGGGGTGGCCGCCGAAGCGGAATTAATTGCAGCCCAAGTCGCGTTCTTGAAACGTACGGGACTCAACCTCGCAGCGGGATCACCAGACATTGTGTGGAAAGTTTCGAATCGCCAAGTGATTCAATTCTTCCTCGAAGGTTTAGGCATTACCGGGGATAAATTTCCTGCGGTCTGCGTGATTATCGATAAACGCGATAAAATTGGTAATGAAGCGACGATGATTGAACTGACTAAATTAGGCGTGAGTAGCGAGGCGAGTGTTCGTATTCTTGACTTACTGGATACCAGCGGACTTGAACAAGTCGCGGCAAAGGTCCCTGCTGACAATCCAGGTTTAATTGCCTTACAAGAATTAATGTCGTTAGCCCAGGCTTACGGCTTTGCTCACCTGATCCGTATCGATTTATCCGTTATTAGAGGCCTGTCGTATTATACCGGAACCGTCTGGGAAGTTTTCGACGCCACTGGCGCCATGCCACGTGCCATCGCTGGCGGTGGTCGCTACGATAAATTAATGCAAGTCTTTGGCGGACAACCAACGCCCATGGTCGGTTTTGGCTTCGGCGACGTGGTTATTTTAGATATTCTTACTGAGCGTGGTCTTTTACCGTCCTTTTCCCGTGGCATTGATGACGTGGTTTACCCTATGTCAGCAACGGAATTTACCGTCGCTACCAAAGTTGCCACGTATTTGCGCAGTGAAGGTCGCAAGGTCGTTGTCGATTATTCGCTTCGTCGTTTCAAACACGTGATTGAACGCGCCGAAAAAGATGGCGCCAAACGCTTACTTATCATTGGCGGCAATGAAGTACGCGACGGCGTTTGTGTTGTACGCACGCTAGGCGCGGAACGGAAAGAAGAAAAAATACCGCTGTCGACGTTTGGGATTTAATAGGCGATATACTTATCCGTTTGCTTGAGGCAAACGGATGGGCTGTTCATAAACGCCGTGCAACACGCCGATTGGCCGAATAGTGACACTGACCGGAATAGCACCACTGATGATGGTGGTGTTTTCCATTTGATAAAAACGCCCAGGTACGACTAAACCACCATTGAGGCGAACACTACTAAAATCAGTAGCATCCAGACTAACGGCGTACACACCGCCACTTCGATTAATAATATTCAGCGGCTTGCCGGCAACTAATCCTGGATCATAGGGGATCGCGATCCAGGCATCAGGTTCTACTAAATCTTTCTGCAAATCACCGAGCATTGGAGTAGGTACGCGACCAGCATTATCTAAACGTCGTGGAATAAGTTGCCCATCGACGATGCGAGCGTTGGTATCATGTACGGTTGATGGAGCTGGAGTATCAGGAGTAACAGGAGCAGCATTAATTTTATCCGGTCCCATTTTCATGACGACACCACTGGGAAGGCGCATTGGTAAACCAGGCGCAATCCGACGCGGCACGGTAGCAATTAAGACGCGGGCTTGATCAATAAAAGGCGCAGCTTGTTCGTCGAGGCCAGATAAATTCGGAAGACGTCCATCTTCTTGTTGGCCAACGGCAGCGACGGCACGGGCCAATGCAGGTGAAATGGTTTGTGTCGTTGTTGGAATTGCTGCTCGTTGAGTTTCAGAAATGGAAGACGGTAACACAGGGGTAGGAGAGGGTAATTTTGCGGGATGATGAGCGGTAGGACCACGTGACAGGATAGAAAATATCCCTGCCATAATCAGACAGATGCCGATCAGCCGTAGCCAGCGATTATGGAGCGGTCGTGAAGTTGACATTGCCTGTATTATAGGAATTTCCGTTTACGGTCACTTGCATATTATAGGTGTATGTAGCAGAGGCTGCTAATCCGGTATTGTTTATAGTTGGAATTGGTATCGCGA
>SYDV01000531.1 GCA_005801395.1 Planctomycetia bacterium
ACGTCAATTCCTAAAAGACATCAAACAAATACTGATCAACAACCTTGATCGGACTGCCTCTTCTGAATATAAATTTCTCAAGCCCATTACCAACTACAAATTGACCTTCCATCTTAATTAATTCGGCTCAAACCCCGTGCGAACCTTTCCTGCAAAATCAATTAATGCCTGAGGATTCGTCACGGTGCCAAGCTCTCGAACACCAGGACCTTTTTCTTTAACGCCTAAATCTCCGTCCATGGCTTGAGCCAGTTTTCTAATTTGCGCAACGATATCAGGATTCGCTGATGCGACATTATTCGCTTCACCAATATCACTACCCAAGTTATATAATTCATTTTTTGCTAAATGTAATTTCCACGGTCCCTGACGCACGGCTTCTAAAACAAGCCCTTTGAAATAATAAAATACCTCATGCGGTGGTTTTGCGTCAGGCTTGCCAGTCAGAGACGGCCATAAATCACGACCATCAATGACGCGATCCGCAGGAACCGCACCACCAGCGAGACCGACAACGGTGGGCAACACATCAATCATACCGGTAATGACGTTACAGGTAGAACCAGCCGCAATTGATTTAGGCATCCACGCAATGGTCACTACGCGCATACCACCTTCCAAGGTACTGCCTTTATTACCACGCAGCGGAGTGTTAAAACCACGGTTAGTCCCGCCATTATCGGAGGTGAAAATAACGAAGGTTTTTTCACTCAGTCCCAAGTTTCGCAACGTATCTAAAACTTGTCCGACACTCCAGTCTAATTCTTCCACCCAGTCGCCATAAAGCCCATTCTTTGACTTATTCTGAAAAGCCTTTCCAGGATAAAGGGGGAAATGCACCGCAGAATGTGGCATATATAAGAAGAACGGCTTATCTTTATTCGCCGTGATAAACGATTTCGCTTCGTTTGTATAATTTTCAACTAACTTACATTGATCCTCAGCAAGTACTCGTTGCAAAACCTTTTCTTGCCGCATCAGCGGTAACGGTGGCTGTCTTTTATCTGGCTTATCTGCTTTCACGGGCTCGCCTAAATTACTTTTAACCCCATCTGCGGCTGGGCCCATGTCATTGGAATAAGGCAGGCCATAGTACACATCAAAACCCTGACGCGTCGGTAAGAACTCTGGTTGATCACCTAGATGCCATTTACCAACACACGCAGTAGCATAACCCTGATCGCGCAATAATTCCGCGATGGTAATTTCTTTCGGCGATAATCCATTGCCACCAATGGGAAATAACACATGAGGAATACACAGCACCCGTTTGGGGTAACAGCCGGTCATCAATGCGGCACGAGACGGTGAACAAACCGGCGCGGCATAATAAGACGTCAGCTTGCAACCTTCGCTGGCCATACGATCCACATTCGGCGTGCGATTGAGCGTCGAGCCAAAGGCACCGACATCGGCGTAACCCAAGTCATCAACATTGATGATAATAACATTCGGTTTGTCGACAGCGTGGACTAAGCCCGCAATTCCGGCAAACGCGAACAGGGAAACAACGAGCAATGATTTCATAACCAACTCCTCAGTCTTGGACGCTATCCATACTAGGTTGGCATAACGATCGTTGTGTAGGAACTTTCCACTCTAGAGCGTTGGTGCCCTCTGATTTGTCCACTTCCGTACTGCGACAAGTGGCTGGCAGGCATGTCCACATAGCCTTTCTCGCTCGCGCACTATGGTAGCGCGCCATGTCCGCCCCAGCGATTCTTATCTGTACACTCAATGCTCGTTTCAGCCATGCGGCGCTGGGTCTGCGGTATTTAATGGCGAATATGGGTGAGCTGACATCGCAAGCTGCGATTCGCGAATTTACCATCAATGACCAAGCAGCGCATATTGCTGAACGCTTATTAGCGGAGTCGCCACGCATTATTGGTTTTGGTATTTATATTTGGAACCTCCACGAAACGCTCAGCGTTATTGGATTATTAAAAGCGATCGCGCCAGATATTAAAATCGTCATCGGTGGTCCCGAAGTCACCCACGATTATGAACACGAACCCGTGGTCGCTTTAGCCGATGTGTTGATTACCGGAGAAGCCGACCTGACGTTTGCTGCCGTGTGCGCCGATTTATTGGCCGGCAAACCAGTAGATAAAATCGTCGCCAGTCCGAAACCAGATATTGCCGCCATTCAATCACCCTATCGCCTCTATAGTGATACCGATCTGGCCAATCGCATCATCTATATGGAAGCGAGCCGTGGTTGTCCTTTCACCTGTGAATTTTGTTTGTCGTCGATTGAAAATAGCGTCCGCGCTTTTCCGCTGGAAGCCTTTTTGCTCGACATGGAAGATTTACTCAAACGCGGCTGCACCACTTTTAAGTTTGTTGATCGTACTTTTAATTTATCGCCCAAAACAGCCTCGACGATTCTCTTATTCTTCCTCGACCGTTGGCGCGATGGTTTATTCCTGCATTTTGAAATGGTACCAGATCGTTTGCCCGATGCGGTTAAAGTATTAATTGAAAAGTTCCCTGCCGGAGCCGTGCAATTTGAAATCGGCATTCAAAGTTTTACTCCCGAGGTTGGCGCGCTCATTTCTCGCCGCATGGATCGCGGACGCACCGAAGCAAATTTCAAATGGCTGCGCAGCAACACCGGCGTTCATATTCATGCCGATTTAATTATTGGTCTTCCAGGCGAAACCGTGGCCACCTTTGCGGAAAGCTATGATGCCTTATCGCTGTTAGATCCTCAAGAAATTCAAGTTGGGATATTAAAATTACTCAAAGGGACGCCGCTGATTCGCCACCGCGAACCATTTGCCATGCGTTTTAATCCGCAGCCGCCCTATGATTTGCTCGCCAGCCGCGATTTCGATTTCCCCACCATGCAACGCCTCAAACGCTTTGCCCGCTATCACGAAATGTACGTCAACAGCGGCAAATTTCGCCATGGCATCACGCGGTTGATCGCCACGCAAGCCTCACCATTTTTCGCCTTACTCGGCTTTTCCGATTGGCTGTGGACCACCACGCATCAAGAACACGCCTTCAGCCAAGTCCGGCAATACGAATTACTATTTACCTACCTCTGTCAGCTCGATGTCCCACGCGAAGAAGTCACCGATCTGTTAGCGCAAGATTTCCTTGTCAACGGCACACGAAAATATTTACCAGAAATACTGCGCCCCGCCGTTGAGGCGGCCCACGGACGCACACGAATTTCGTAATCAACATAGTCAACTCACAACGGTAGACTCACTATGAAACGTTTGCGTTTACTGTTCTTGGTCCTGTTAACGTTAATCTCCACCGCCCCATTAATCGCCGGCGATGCGCTGCCGGTAGATGATCCC
>SYDV01000532.1 GCA_005801395.1 Planctomycetia bacterium
GCATCAATGATACCACCAGTTGAAATGCGTAGCAGCTGAGCACTGGCTGGTTCGGTGGTGCTGTCATGCGGAATTAATTTCATCACCCCAAAGGCTAAAATCAGTAAGCCCGTAGCCCAGGTTGCCAAGATTGCGAGCGGCTCGGCTAACGAGGCGGCGAATAAAGTGACGCGTGAGGTGCTGGGTATCATGTCAGGCATGGGTATTCTTTCTAAGTGAATGTTGATAAGTTCTTTATAAGCGTGTCGTTTATCGGCGACGACCGCCGCCGCCGCCACCGCCACTTGGCCGTGATGCGGGCATTGAACGTTGTTGCACGCGTTGTTCACCGCGACTGCGCTGTTGTTGGGTGTTTTGAAAGCTCGGAGCAGGACGGGTGGTTGGTGTGGTTGGTTTTGCCGTTGGGCGTTCAGCAGGTTTCGCTGCTGGTTTAGGTTGATCCTTCCAGCCGCCAGATTCGCGGGTTTGCCAGCCGCCATCAGTGGTGGGGCGAGCGATATTCCCGTCGCGGTCAACGGCCAAGTTTTCGCGCGTGGCAGGTTTGGTCGTTGGACGAGCGGCGGTTTCACCACGTAAACGATTACCGGCATCTTGGAATTTCGGCTGATCAGCTCCTGGGACACGGTCATAAATGGCTGGACGGGTGCTGGGACGATGACCTTTACCGTTGCCAATATTATTATTATTGCCATTACCGATATTAATATTGGTACTGTTATCAATGTTGATGTTGTTCACGCCGCCGCAGCCATACCAACCGCCATGGTGTACGCCGCCGCTGGAAATACCGATGGACCAGTGTGGTCCGCTGACGCCAACATGAACGCCCCAACCCGACCAAGGGTTATAATGAATGCCAACGCCCCAGGTGCACGGACGTGGATAGACAATCGGACCATACCAACCGTGATACCACCAACCGGTGCCATAAACAGGACAGCCATAATAACCGTACCAGCCCATATATCCTGGGGTGTAACCACACCACACGTATTCGGTCGTGCTTTCATAAACTTGGACGTAGGTGACGTTGTGGCATGGACAATCAGCTGGCAAACGACGCAATGCTTCTGGCACAGAAGTGGCAACTATGAATTTACCATTAGGGTCTTTGCTTTCATACCACACGCCATCGCGGCAGGCATAAAACATGTCCCCTGGGAGACGGAAGACGGCATCAGCAGAATTTTCCGCGTATTCGACTTCCATTTTACTGACCTTCACCCATTTCGGTTCACCGTCAAAAGCAACGGTGATTGAGGAGCTGCGTGGAATACGAGCCGTTTGGGGAATCTGTTGTTGTGCGATAGCTTCGTCGGCTTCTGGCGTACCGGCGACGTGCGCGCGCACGTCACTATAGTCGGAACTGGTGGGAATGGATTTGAAGGCTTCTGGTAATTCGGTTGGTTTAACCAGTTCCCAACTGGCGTCGTCGGTGAGTTTATCAGCTCGGTACCAACGGCCAGCTAACAGCAAAAATTGTTTGCCGGTAGCGACTTCAACCAGGGCCGTGGTGTCGCAATTTTTTGCGCCCAAAAGCGCCCCATCGCCGATGGGCTCAAATGAGGGTTTGCCGGTAAAGACAATTAATTCGGTTGCGTCAGTAGCGATAATAACCGCAGGTGGTTTGGCGTCGCTGAGGCCTGCGATAGAGGTCGGAAAACCAGCTTTCTTGGCCGCGTCAGCCACCGTCGTTGGCACTGAATTTTTTGGAAATGTCCAAGGGCCGTCCAATGAGTTGGCGGTCAGCCAATCGCGGTCGCCGCGTAGCCACCATTGGCCGCCAGCTTCGACTAAGAAAGCGGGAGAATTGACCACTCGTTTAAGTCCATCGATTTCGCGTATTTGAGCTTCGCCATCAAGTACCACTAATACCGTGGGTTCCTGTCGAATGAGAATGCGAGGTGGAGTGGAATTGAAATCACTAGAACCCGGACCACTGACTTCTTCGAGCGTGGCAATTAAACGATCAAGGTCGATTTCCATATTCAGCGCGATGACGGCATCTTGAATCGCTTTTTTCGCCTCGGCGCCATCATCGACTGTCTTTTCACCCTTGGGTGTCACTAATTTAGTGATGGTCATGTTCCGCGCTTTTGCCACATCGTTTACGCGATCGATATCAAGTATGGCAGTGAACCACAGTGCACCAAATATGCGATCGTCTTCGCTTTTGCCGCTTGGCAGGTAGGACGCAGCTGCGCGTCCGGTGAGGACATTCCCTTCCAATTTTTCTGGCTGCGGTTGATAAAGGGTGATCACGCCTTTTTGATGTGGAATATCAAGTGGCCACGGGGATATTTGCGCTTCATCGGCATGTAGTCTCAGGCATAAATTTAACACCGCAAAAAATGCAATCACGATAATGGTGCGCATGATAGGCCTTTTGGTTGACTGAAAGTGGCGATGAATTGATCCTCCTCTGCCGTGTTGGGTCAGTCAATCGTTGTGATAGAGGTCAAAATGCGATATTTCACTAGTCTGAGTCTCGTCGAGTGGTTGCCAACTGGCCGGGTTTCACCTTTTGCGCAGAGCACGCTGCTCGTCGAACGCTCTTTCAAGACAGGGACAACTTTTTAGTGATGTATAAGGGATTATGGGATCGCTTAGGTCGGTCAAATTCAGAATTAAACAGTCGCTTATCGCATTTATTCAACCACATCACCAACCGTGAGCGTCCCAGGTACCAGCACCCGTGCGTATAGACGCGCTCGGCCAGGATTTTTTTGCTGATCAAGACAATCAATAGCACCAGACAAAAAAGATTTTGCGATATTACCACACGGAGCCGTGTAGCTGGTAATTTCTAGCACCACGCGTTTTGCCAAAGTCAGTCGTGTGCCAGGAATTAATGATAACCACTTCAATCCGCTTATGGTGATGTTGTCGCCCGTTGATCCTGGTTTAATGGGATGTCCGAGTGCCGCGAGATCGTCGATAATTTCTTGGGCTAACAGACAAACCGCGCGGTCTGGACCGCCATGGACTTTCAGATTACGTTGGCGGTCGCCAGCTAAACCCGCCGTCGTGATTTCAACCGACTTCACCGGCAATTTGGGAACGCCGCCGTTGGAATATTGTAATCCGGTGATGTAGGCGCTCACGGTGACTCCACTAATAATGAGGAATAAAGTAATGAGGAATAAAGCAATCGAATAATTAATCGATTGAGGTTTATTTATCCATGCTCAAGAGGTCAGCGCCAGC
>SYDV01000533.1 GCA_005801395.1 Planctomycetia bacterium
AAGACGCCATCGCTCATTTGCCTCCAGGCATCAGTGGAACCAATCGCGATTTATTCGTGTTGGACGTGCTGGATTTCGAAGGCGAGCCAAGCAAAGCCGTCGCACCGCCAGCCACACCTGCGGATCCTGCAGCTCCCCCAACGGCCACACCGAATACGAATACCACCACTGCAGCAACCACGCCTACCCCTGAAGCGGCCGGTTCGCTGTTGATCCGACTGCCAGCGCTTCATCTGTCGCGGACCTTGCCTGGTCTTGGTAAACGTCATTTATCTATGACGATCGCCTTGTTTTTTCGCGATCGGGCACAAGCCACCAAATTACAAGAAAGTGCGCCAGTTATCCAAGACGCTATTTTAAGTTATGTGCAAGGCCTCTCACCAGCACTGTTTGCCGAACCAAATCAATTAGTATTGAAGGACGGCATTACCACGGCGATTATCGCAAAAGTACCAAACTTTCCCTTGGATGCGGTTTTAATTCCTGAGATGGATACTGCTGCACCGTCAACGGATTCTAAAACTGATGGCAAAGCTGGTGAGAGTAAAACAACGCCCTGATGATTCCGGTAATTCGACCAAATAATTAAGGCCCAGAACGATGATCGCTCTGGGCCTTAGTTTTAAGGGGTCTTAGACTTCCGTGTGGTCCTGGTCTTTCAGTTAACAAGACAGCAAGATATTAACCACAGAGCACAGAGAATCTGTATTTCCCATCTCTGTGTGCTCTGTGCGCTCTGTGGTTTATACCGTCTAAACGTAAAACATATCCACACCAAAGCCGGAAGCGCCTGTTTTGATAACTGAAAGTCATCATCTAAACTTTTGGTGGTTCAGGATCAGGAGCCGATGCCGTATTTTCTTTTACCGCGTTTGCTTTTTCGGCATTACTTTTTTTGTTCTGTAACTCACGGCGCGTTTCACGTAAACGACGCACGCTTTCCTGCACCTTCTCACCTCTACGTCCATCCTTTCGAACGGAATAAACGACGACGCTGGATAAGATCAAACCAATTATCGCAATGATAATAATAAGCGGGGTATAATCATAGGTCGGCGGAGGTGGCAGAACTTTATAATCCCCGGTTACAAACAAGAACGTATAAGAACGATAGCTGTGCCGTCTAACTCCATGCGCCCGATCACGCTGCGGATTCCTTTCGACTTCCATAGCGCGAATTCGCAAAAAACGTCCGGTCATCGTGATTGCGTCATTTGCTTTCGGCAACGGCAGATGAGTAATCATGGCGGCTTCAAACGTCCGCAGAATTAATTTACGCTTGGTGACTACTTTATCGCCATCTTGTTCATACCAATCACCCCAATCTTCACTCCACATAATTACCCGAACGACTCGATCAATTCCAAACGGTTTATCGAGTGCAACGCCCTCATCTTCCCAGGCATGAAACACCTTGCCGTGTACCGTGAATTGTTCTCCACGAAAATCAGCTGGTGCACGATGAATTTGGCTGCCTAATTCATTTGCGCTTTTCGCCTTATCATAGGCACCAGGATTCGTGCGATCCTGCATAACCTGACCCAGCGTGTAATAATAAGGACGTGTTTCGATCAGCAATAATTCATCGTCAATATTACGATAAATATCTTCGGGCATACGCCAATTGCCGGACATGGCATATGGATTTTCAACCGCAACGACTTTCGCTGGATGGGCCGCAACACGAGCCGCAATATAGGGCAGCGATATTGTTTTAGGTGGGACTGGCTTTGCCGGTGGAATCATTGCGGGTGCGTCTGCGACTGGTGACGTGTTCTTCACTACCTGCTCATTCGTCGGCGCAGCGATAACCGGATTTGGCGAAGGTGGCGATTCAGTTATATCCGCTGGCGGTAAGGTTGAAAAACCTAAGAAACGACCAATGACTTGAACTTGCTCACCAATTAATAATTCCTGAGCTGATGCTGGCGCCAATACTTGGATATATTGTTCATTCGGCAACGCTAACAACAAATGTTGAAAACCAGCCGTCTCGCTATCAATGGGTGCCGGTTGACTGTCTTCTAATAAACCCGTCAGGATCACTGCTGATCCCACTTTCAAATGACGCAATACGAGATCGCGCGCCTCGACTCGTTGAGCAATAGCAGGAGCGCTCATATCTAAGGCGATCCGCTTACGAATCCAAGCAAGCGTGCTGGCATCTGGTTGATCAACCCATAAAGGAATATTTCCACTACTTAATTGTTCATCGACAAAGGTTTTATGTTCGGCCATCTCGGCGGCATTTGGCAACGGCGCTAAAGACGCAATCGTCGGCTTAAACATCGGGACCAAAGCTAATTCATCCTGCAACCGAGCAGCGTATGGTAAGCCACCCTCTTCCTTCAATTTGATCACGAAACTCCACAACAACGTGCCACTAATAATGGCAATACCGACTAAGAATAGCAGGTGCATATACCGCTTGAGATCAATCGGCGGTTTCCTGCGCGCCAATTCCAATTGTACAGGATCTAGCGTGAACTTTTGATTCTTGCTCGGCTTTTTTTGCTGAAAATTTAACATAA
>SYDV01000534.1 GCA_005801395.1 Planctomycetia bacterium
CGACAGCGATGTGGTCATGGAACGCCTACGTAAACTCCCAGGTGCAACCGTTGCTGAATTAGACGGCGTCACCGTGCGTTATCTTGATTGGTGGTGTAATGTACGCGCCTCAAACACGGAGCCTGTTGTTCGTTTAAATTTAGAAGCAAACACCGCTGCCTTACGCGATGGAAAACTCGCAGAGATTAAAGCGCTGATTACTAAGTGAGGCGATTGATAGATTAAGCCCATAATGCTAGTCGCGGAGGTTGGAGGCTTCAAACAACCATCCGCATGAGAAGTGATACCGGTCGATTCCTGGCCGGTATCACCAGATGGCACGTCGGCCAAGACCTAAGCACAGTCCAGCCAAGCCGGAACCAAAGGTTCATTATCGTCTCGGCTGGACTGTTTGCTGTTGCTGCGCGGCTTCGCCCCACACCCAGTGATACTAAGGAGCAAAATGAATCTTCGGACAGTAGAAAGATTTTGCACCTTAGTGTCACAGTGCCCCTTAGGTGATGCTTGTACAAATCCTGTGCTATTTCCCTAAACAAACCTTCACGGTAAACTCTCAGCCTCGACCGAATATTTTTTTGTGGTAGATGTCAACGCCATGAATGAACCCATCATCCGAACTTTCCAACGCCAGCCAGTTCAACCAGAGCGTGCGGCGCTCACCAGTGTCGGTTATTTACTCCACAAAGCGTCACATATTCACAACCGCACGTACCGCGATTATGCCTTGGTTTATGTACTTGATGGCGGAGGTATCTGGGAAGATGAGCTAGGTCACCGTGAAAACGTCAAACGTGGCGACGCACTCATCATTATTCCTGGTGTTCGTCATTCGTACTATCCAGCCGCCAATCAAACGTGGTCAGAATATTATTTAGTCTTTAATGGTGCCCCGTTTAAAGCCCTCGAAAGTGAAGGTACCATTTCGCGTCATCAACCCGTTTTACATCCTGGCTTCGATGCGCGATTAGTGTCTAAATTTGATGATCTCATCGATAACTTTATTAAAGCCTCTGCGCGCGATGCACAACGTTTAGCCATGGATTTATTCCCGCTCATCGCCGACATCCTGCGCCGTCACGATGACCGCCTCGCTGGGGAAGATGGAAACATGATTGCTGCGGCCTGTTCAATTTTATCCGAGCAACTCGACGAGGACATGGACTTACAAAAAGTGGCAAAACGCGTTGGCACCACCTATGACCGTTTGCGTCGTACGTTTCAACGACAAATCGGCATGCCGCTCACTCGCTATCGCATGCATCGTCGTATTGAACGTTCGCAAGCTTTATTATTACAAGGCAATGATTTAGCCGAAGTTGCAAAGCGCCTCGGCTACTGCGACCAATTCTTTTTCGCCCGCCAATTCAAACAAGTCGTGGGCATGACGCCTGGGGCTTGGCGTCGGAATCATTAATTATTCAAACGCACGGCGATCTTTAACTACTTTTTCTCCACTTCAGCGTACAGTATATATCCAATAAACATTTCATCCCAGCTTTGTTCACCAAAGCGAACTGCTTTACTCGGATCCGGATTTGCAGGGTTCATAGCACTATTATCAAATACTCCATCAACACGAATCGTTGTGCCTGATGGAATGACGCGAGGCTCGGCTAAAACATACGTTCTCTGCCAATTCAAATCATAGCGTGGCACAGATAAGATAATCTCTTCTTTACCATCGGGAAAAACCGCCGTGTAGCGCATGGATGAGCCACGGAAATGCATGTGCGGGGAAAAACCAAACAAGGTGACCGGTTTCGTGAATCCACGCTCTGCTGTTGCGGGCACTGATTTAGTTTCGGGCGGAATACTAAAGCGAAGATTAAACGCACTAGTCACCTTGAATAATCGTTCAGGTTTGTCTTTCGCAAAATATAAACCCAACCGTGGCTTATCGGTTCCCGCTTCACCATTCGTGGTGTAATGCAATTGAAACGTCAACGAAGCATTCTGTTTTAATAATTTACCAGTTCCCTCAGGAAACGGCGCGGCTTCAAGGCCAGGAACGTAACTGGCAAAAAAAGTCGTCAGTCCACGTGGAGAACGGTCCAGACGTTTTTGCATTTCCGGCGGTAAAGGACGCCCGTCCAGCATCTCCTTCAGTCGTTGATAGCGTGGATCATTACCAAATTCCTCGTCCATTTCTGCCGCGTCATCCATAGCAAAAGCATGATGCATCCATTGCTGAGCGGACGGACGCAAATCGACCGCCCGAACCCAAGTATCTTCTTTTAACGGTACTTTAAATGAAAACTTACGGTACGGAATCGTGCCATTTGCTGGAATATTCTGTGGCGGTAAATCAATAATAAGATCAGGTTTTCCTAACGGCCATTCATCTACTTTCGCTGGCAATTTACTGGCCAGTGGATCCGTGACAGAAGCCTTCGCCCCCTGTTCAATCCAATGAATTAAAGTGCGCTGCTCAGCGATACTCAAGGACAGGTCTTTGGCAAAACGACCATGCGTTGGGTCAGCATCCCATGGCGGCATTAATCGAGTGCGCACGACCTCACGCATCATCGCACTGCGGCTCGCCACTTTTTTATGGCTGTCCATGGACCACGGAGCCACACCACCAGTTTGATGACATGCTTGACATTTTTCCAAAAAAATGGGCGCGACATCTTTAGCGTAATCAATGATATGTGATGCCCGAGCCTGAGCATAAGTAATAGCGCACCCTTTTACGGCAAGAGATGATGTTGTTGGCTTCTTTCCCGCCAGAATGGCATCCAATGCATCGCTAAGAAATGATTGACTGGCTTTATCTTTTTGCGTTCCGTATCCCACTCGATCATCAATGGGACCACGCCATAACAGTGCCAAATCTTTAGTGCGAATAATCAGCGCTTCAGCCGTCCGTGTTAATTGTAATCCTTCGCTAATGACTTGGGATGGATCCAGTAATATCGGCATCGATACGTTTAGGTTCGCTAATTCTTTACTCACCGCTACACGATCGTCATCAATCGCCGGATCAATCGCTGCAAAGCGTACCCCTTTATCAGCGAACGATTGGCTCAGGCGCTGCACCTCTGCCATGTTTTGGCGCACAATAGGGCAACCCGTCGTAAAAACATAGAGCACGATCACGGGAACATCTCGTTGGCGCGTGAGCTGAAAAAAAATCCCGTTGTGATCGAGCAATGCAAAGTCATCGACGATTGGCGTGGTTTCCTCTGCTGTTACAGCGTTTTCTACAGAAAGAATAAGGGTGGAAGCCAATGACAACGTGAACAATAACTTCATAGAAAGAATGTGCATAAGGTCCTCTGCTGTGCGGTAGTATCCGTCCATGATACCGCGATCTTGCGACCCAGTTACATGGTGATTGTTCCAACCCACAACGCCAGCAACATCTAGCAACTTATGACCATTACCTATAAGCGCGATGTCCCTGTCGATCTCGATCAATTCATCGATCTTTACCAATCTTGTACGCTCGGTGCCCGTCGGCCGTTAGATGATCGCGCCATCGCCACGCAAATGCAGCAACAC
>SYDV01000535.1 GCA_005801395.1 Planctomycetia bacterium
GAATATAATGGGGGAAGGCAATAGAGCGGTTAAAGTATTTTCGTCACTATTGGACAAGTCCGATTATGAACTAGTGTGCAAGCACCTAAAAGATCAAGCTGTTGAAATTTAGCGCATGAAAATAGGTAAAGGTCTAAGTAATTTCATTCGCCTGCTTTGCGGACTTATCTTTTGTATTTCCCTGCTCTCCATCGCCGTTCTTCCTAATATAGGTATTGCGATTACGGAGAAAAAAAAATTTATACTCGGGTTATTTATGTCGATTGGACTTGGTGTCTACTTGCTTCTGACATCAATTAGC
This sequence comes from Planctomycetia bacterium, assembly GCA_005801395.1. The sequence continues at coordinate 302 of SYDV01000535.1, forward strand.
GCCAGGGAAAGTAAAACGATCTATATAAATGGCGAAAAATTCAAAGACCCTTATGGGTTAACGCTTTATGTAATGGCATTTAAGATTTCAGGTTTGTTTCTAATTATATTTCCAATTTTATTTGTATTAATAAGAAGTTTAATGGGCTATTGGTTGTAAAAGAGAGAAAAGTTTTTTGTCTTCTAAAAGATATTTCGACGAGTAGTAAAGGATTTTTGACGGGAAAAGCCGAGATTTATTTGTATACAATCGCGTAGAATCGCTCGCGCTTTATTGTTTTCGTGGGTATGTGCATATAACGTAATAAATACATCTGCTGCACTTCTCGACCATCTACCAAGGTAACTGTTTCAGAACTAGTGGGTGCGGGCGTTATCTGAATAAGGCAACCGCCGCTAGCTAGTGGTGATGAGACGAGATTGAAATAGGCATGGAGCTGTGGGTTTTCAATCGTGAGGTCACTAACCTGCTGTCCATCTTTTACACGAACGATAATTTCTTTGGTCACTTTCGCTTCGCCAACAGTCCATGAGACGGTAATATCAGATAGAATTAGTGGGGTTTGTGCAATGCCTTCAATTTTCAACGGGATTTGAACATCAGAATTAGCATTCGAACTACGCACGGTTAGTTTTATTTGTTTTTTAATTGATCCAGTTCGATTTTGAAAATCGACATGGGCTTGTAATTCGCCCGATTCACCAGGAGCGTAGACGCGCTTGGCTAGTGTTGAAGTGACACAACCGCAACCGCTGTAAATATCTGTAATGGTAAAGGTTTCGTTACTGTCGTTGCGAAAATAAAACGTAACGTCTTGGCTATTGGATTCGATCGGCGCGGTAAAAGTAGCTGTGTTTTGTGTAAATGTCAGCTCGGCTCCGAAACCCAGGCTTGTCCAAAGAGCTAACGTTAGGCTGGTAATAAACGCAAGTAGTCGGCTAATTATAGGCCATAAGATTGGATGAACTGAGGGTAGTTGTGAAAGCATCATGAGATCGAAAAGGTAATCGGCTAAAAGACAATGAAAAGCGACGTTTTTCGATTGATGTCAGTATTAAAAAAGGATCATCGCTTACTAAATTACGTTACGCGGGACGTTTATTCAGATTCGAACAAGCCGCTTATTTTCATTATTACTCAGTCATCCTGCGCGCGATCTAAGATCTTCTGCGTTAATTCAGTGACCACGCGGCCTAAATCATTTTCTTTTGCTAGGCGTTCTTCGGCTTGGCGGATACTATAAAGCACGGTGCTGTGGTCGCGGCCGCCGATCATGCCGCCGAGGGCTTCTAAACTGTGGCCGGTTAATCGGCGGCCAAGGAGCAGGGCGATTTGACGCGCTTGGGCGACTTCGCGGTGGCGGCGTTTGCTGGCTAAATCGCCTGGACGTAAATCGTAATGTTCGGCGACTATTTGCACGATGTGGTCGAAGCTGGCGTAGTCGCTGCTAACGCCTGGGCGTTCACCGGCGATTAATCGTTCGGCGAGTTTGACAACTTGATGCATGTCCGGTGCGAAGGTGTCGACTAATTTAACTAAATCATCAGTGGTGAGGTCGTCCATCGATTGGCCGACTAATCGGCGTAGTAACGCTAAGCGCGTTTCGGTGTGTGGTGGTTCGATGGCGACGGATAATCCCCAGCCTAAGCGGGTGACTAAACGGTCTTCAAATCCTGGAAGACGGCGTGGTGCGAGTAATCCGGCTAAGACTAATTGCTGTCCACGTTCTAGAGCGCTGTTAATTAAATGAAATAATTCTTCTTGTGCGATGTGACGATTGCTGAGGGCATCGATATTATCAACAATAATGAGCGCAGCGCGATCAATGCGTTGGCGTAGGGGAGTGGTGCCACGTTCAGAGAGTCGTTGTGCTTCATGGGCGACAAAATCTGGACCATTAAAAACCACGACCGCTTGGTCGTCGAGCATAGCGCGATATTCGGCGATCACGGCGCTGAGCAGATGGGATTTTCCGCAGCCGCTGGGGCCGTGTAGATATAGCGGATTATGTTCGAGCCCAGGTGCTTCGACGGCGCGACGGCAGGCGGTTAATGCTAATTGGTTGCCTGGATCTTGCTGAAAAGTGGAGAATCGTTGCAGGGTGGTTTGGGTGGCGTTGTTGACGTCGTTGCGACAGGCGACGTGTAGGCTGTGACCCTTGGCTTTGATGAGCGAACGTAAGCGATCAGCGGCGAGTTCATTAAAGACATCGCGCCAGATAGGATTTGGCAGCATGACCAATAAACGGCTGGAACTGGAACGCAAACGAATGACTGGCAATAAAACTTCACTCACTTCGCGGGTCAATAATTTCCCGAGTTGTTTTAAATAGAGTGCGGCAATGGCATCAGTATCAGTGGTGGCGGCCATAATGTCGCTCGGTCATCAATTTTTGAAATTGATGACCTTATTTTCTGCTTGGCCAGCACCACGCGAAACGGAAACGGTGATAGAAGGTTGGTTAGTGCGTACACGTAGCGCTGCGACGCGTGCGGCACCTTCAGCTTCTATTTCTGCGGGAACATTAACTGACAAAGTGAGGTTACTCTTACCATCGTTGACTTTCACATCGGCTGGCTGATCGGTGATCGTCAATTCGTAATGAAATTGTTGGCGCGCGCTGTCGATAGGTTTAGGCAATTGTTTAATGGCGACGATGGGGGGATAACGCTTGATCAGGCCTTGTTCAAAATTGTGTAAAACCGAATCGGTGGCTAATTTACCACTGCCTTCTGCGTGCCCTTGAATTTCGACAATGACGAATCCAGGCTTACGAAAGACTTTGTAGGTCTGTAAGAAAACCGGACTGGTGGTGGGATTACTTTCCAGGGCAATAGCGCTGAGTAATTCTAGCGCAATGCGTCCAGGACGACGCTCGCCGTCAATCCAGGCTAAACGCGAGGTGTCGAGACCTTTGGTGGCGCTGATTTCATCAAGGTTTTTTCGTTTGTCTTTAGCGACAGGGACTAAACCGCTTTTTTGGTCTTCGCCTTCCAAGGTTGCAATTGAGCCATTTAAGGCCGAAATATTCATTTCTTGACGGGCGATGGCGAGCACGAACAGCGCGACCATCGCAGCGGCCGCAATGCGCAGGGCGCCCATGGTGCGCCAGTAAATGGTGCGTTTACTACGTTCATCGCTGAGCGCGTCGAGCATCGTGCGATCGGTACGCGCAAGACCTAAACCAATGGCCCAACCGCTTGGTAATGCTGATTTCCGATCTAAGCGTTCTACGGCTGTATTAATAATGGTGCCTGCGAACGGATTAATTGGATGCACGGGAATGCCCATGCGGTCGCTTAATGCGGGGATGAAGCCATGCACTTGGGCACCGGCACCGGTCAGGTAAATTGTTTTGGGATCAAGCGCATCAATTTTTAATTGCGCCTTAGCGAAGCGAATATTCGCCGTGAGCATGTTGGCGATTTGGCCAACTTGGCGTTTAATGACTTCGTGCAGATCGGCGGGGGCGCCTTTCCCGAGCTTCGCCACTAATTCCGTAGCATCGGATTCTGGCAGGGTGCGTAATTCGGCGACGTGGCGAATTAAGTCGTTCATGCCCGGTGTTTGGTTACGGACAAAGACTAATTCACCATCCATCACAATGGCAATGTGTACATTTTGGCCACCGACATCAGCCAAAATGGCATGGCCAGTTTGGCTCACGCCCGAGGCGCAATAACTTTCATAGAGACCGACAGCTGGGTGGGTCAGGCCCACTAATTTGCCACCGTGTTTGGCTAGGGCCGCTTTTAATTGCGTGATCAATTTTTGCTTCGTGGTCATCGTCAGCAGACGCATGTCGTCGGAACCGCCAGCTTGCACTAAATGCCAACTGATTGCGGTGGGTTCTTCGCCATTACCCTGTAATTCGAAATGCACTAAACGATCAAGGCGTTCAGGCGGACTCGGCGGTTGTAACATGGTGCGTAGCAACATATCGCCATGTCCAATTACCACGCGGACTTTACCCAGTGGTGCAGGGAGAGGCGCGTTTTCCAGTGCCTGTAATGGATCAGCGTCTTTGGGAATCGGGAACGATTCAATGTCGGCGATACGTTTTTGGTCCACCCTGATCAAACGGATGGCATGACTGGAGATTTCAACCGTGGTGAGCATGGCCAAGGGATAGGGCATTTGTCGGTGGTTTCCACCGTGACCTCGGCCAGACCGTGATGGTGATAGGATACACGTCATTAAACTTCGGATGAGTCAGCCGCCTTGGTTCACCTTGCGCTTCGTCGTCCTTGCCGTGGCGAGGTCATTTATGGCGAAGGAGTCATGGGTAGTCGCGCCACTGCCTTAGCCTGACCGGAGTTAGCGGTATCTGCACATCATAAGGCTTTGTACCAATCATGCGTTCGGCGTCTTGCGCCTTGTTTAGGTCGGCCTAGCGTTGTGCGTTGTTGCGCTAGGCCAATGGAGATAGCTACATGCGCGTAAAAATGTGGGGAGTAAGAGGATCGTTGGCAACGCCAATGAGCTCGGCGTTGTTGCGAGAGAAAGCACGTTTGCTTTTGAGCGAGGCAACCCCTGGCGATTTAAAGTCACCACAAGCGATCGAAGCGTATTTGGATCGTTCGTCGCACAGCTGGACTTATGGTGGAAACACCAGCTGCGTAGAGGTCGAACTGGATAATCAGACCTTTATTTTAGACGCTGGAACTGGTCTAAGATCTTTAGGTTTGAAATTGAAAGAGGATGGCCGCGATTTGCGCCATCAACTGCACTTCTTTTTTACTCATTTCCATTGGGACCACATTTGTGGTTTCCCTTATTTTGGTCCGATTTATATTCCTAATCGTCAAATTGATGTGTGGTCAGGTCGCAGTGATGCGCAGCGTTTGCTACAAACACAAATGAACGACGCCCACTTTCCAGTAAAGTGGGAAATGCTAAGGAGTAAAATTGACTGTCACCAAATAGCAGAAGGTGTCCCCGCCACGATTGGTTATGCTACAGTGCGTATTTTACCGCTGATTCATCCAGATAAAGCCTATGGTTA
>SYDV01000536.1 GCA_005801395.1 Planctomycetia bacterium
AACGCCGAGGTGTTGTAGAAAGCTTGCCCGGCAGCTTCCGCAAGAGCGGCGCGCTGTTCGGTAATGCCGTTCTTGTCGAGCATTTTTTTGGTGTCGAGCACCGCCTGTTTGGTCGATTCCAAGACTGCATCCATACGTCGAATAACGCACATCGGCAAAATAACATCGGGATATTTACCGCGCTTGAACAAATCGCGCAGCACATCGTCGGCAATGCCCCAGATGAAATTCGTAATCCAAGCAACGTCATGATGAGCCATGGGGCGAACCTTCTTCGTATTGGGAGCAGTTGTTAATTTGGGAAGAGCATTGCGAGAATGAAGCACAGGCATCAATGCCAATGTCTGTGTTTGCTTTCGCACTGCAGGTACTGGCGAGACTTTGGTGTTAACGGCCTTAGTATTTATTTTGGTCTGCGTTTGTTTCGCTGATTTAAGTAGGCGCGCAATAATAGGCGCTTTGTCTTTTCCGCTGTCATCCAGACCACAGACGCGGCAAAGGTCTTTGAGTTCAGCGCGCGGCAGCAAATCCAACAAGCGTGATATTTTTGCCGACGAGTGAGCCGATAACGTGGCTGCTATTTCGTCACGACTTCGTGTCTTACCTGCCAGTCCCAGGTGGGCCACCAAGCTACGCGTCCGATCAACCGGCAGCGTAGCGCATAACAAGGCATGAGTGAGCGGCATCATGTGCGCCCCTTTTTAATCGGGGAGCTTTTCTGTGGGCGAGGCAAGTTCGGCATCGCCTGAATTTCACGGGCCAAAGCTTCAATATCAGCCTTCAAAATCATGCGATAACCATTCACGGGATGACGCTTGGCCCGTAGTTTGCCAGCCTTCACCCAATTGCGCACAGTGCCAACCGTAACGCGCAGGCATTTTGCCGCTTCGCTAACCATCAAAAAATCAGGGACAGATTGCATGTCGCCACACTATGATCATGTGCAGGTAGTCAAACCCTACAAAAAGTGCAAAGGTGCAGCTTGGAATAAGCTTGGAAATTAAGGCGTTTTTAGCTTTCCTGCCTTCGTCCAAGCGACGACATCGCCAACAGTGGTCACCAATCGTTTACCATGTTGGTACGTCGTTAGTGCACCGGTTTTCATAGCATGCGTGAGTTCAATGCGTCGACAGCGCGCACGTTTAGCTGCTTTGTTGGCGTAGCTGGGGTTGACATAAAAATGGTATAAACCATTAAATGTCATGAACATCCATCTGGCAAGGTAACACACTCGTCATCCTGATACTTTGTGCTATCTCTGTGCGCAGCAGCCAACACGGCCGCTGATACCCAGACGAAATGCCACTTCGATGACTGAATATGCTTTAAGCCGTAAGCATCACTGTAACGAAACATTCTTATTCAATGCTGATCTAATGTTCGAGCTACATAATTCTTCACGCACAAGTTTACCGGCTAACATTTGCGATCACTACCATGTTTGACCGGCAACTATTTCATTCAGTCGATGTCCTGCTCGCTGAATTGGAGTCCGTCGTACACGCACGCTCCAATGTCATGGTGGATCGTTTGGCACCTGGAACCTGGGGACAAACATTTGCCCCGTCCGAATCTAATCCGGTTGCGCTGATTATCGTCTCTGAGCAGGCCCGTGAATTTCAACATGCCATCGCATCGTGGAATGCCCGTATGCTTTTACGTAAGTATGAGCATGACGTGGGATTGGTCGCGACACTCAACCCGACTCATTTGCAATCAGTCGAAAAAGAAACGCGAGATTTTTTCGCTGCACAGGTACCGGCAGATAAATTACCGGGACTTGCCCGCATTTTGTATGATGGTATCGCGAACCAAATTCGTTCGGTGATAAATGGTTTAGTTATTCATCATCAATTGCGGTCAGCACAAAAAGATTTAGCACTGCAGTATAAAAATTGGGTGTCCGCGCTTATTCGGCAGAATCAAAATTTCTGGAAACAAGCGGTTAGTTCAACGGGGCAATATCCGGAACGCATGATTCGTTGGAATCGTGCCTTTTTGGCATTAGAGGCCGTTGGTCTAGGACGCATTACTGACCTCACTACGCCAGCTGAAATAGCCGATTCCGCCGAAGCAAAAACGGTGGGTCCGTTGCTTGATGCGATAATTGCTGGTGATGCTGATGCGCTTTCTGATCGTGAATTAACGGGGTTGGCCTGCCGTTTTGCCAATGTTCCTGAAGACTGGCTGGATTGGGTGCATGCGCAAAAAGCCTGGATAGGTCCGACTGCTCCAACCGGAACCAGAGACACCATCAGTGAAGCGATCAAAGGCCAACAAACTGAACATCAGCACAATGATGATTACAGCCAACAATTAACTGATGCCGATCGACTGCGAACGAATGGTGAAAACCGCGCTGCGGCGAAAATATATGGACGGTTAATGAGCGAAGGTGGCAACGCAGACCAACGCGTTTTGGTTGGGCGTGCTTTGGCAATAGTTGACGACAAACCAAGTGAAGCCATTCGCCTCGCAAAATTAGCTATCGGTTTAGATCCGTCGACAGCGCTTGCCGACGAAGCCGGTCAGATTATTTCCAAGCGTACGGGCGAACAAATACATAAAGATTTATCAGTAAGGCCAGATGTTATCGCTTATTTGAGTGAGGCGTTAGATTTCTTTGCTCGCAATGAAGAGACGGGTAAAAAAGCCTGGGCAGAAATTGGCATGCTCGCTAGTGGTGGTGTTTCCAATGATGGTCAAGCACGTTATCGCATAACATCAATCGACGGTGGGAAAATGCTAACGGGTTTAGCAATGATGGCGTGGATTTATGCGGGCACACAAAAATGGGCTCCGCAATTAGTTGCTTCGTTACCTGATTTTAATAAGGAATGGAAATTGGCGGTTGGTAAGGGTAAGTAATTACCGTTCGCATTTATTGAGTTCGTGGCTTTTAATTTCGCAATTTGGTTTTCGGTAAACCAACATAAGAATTGCCACCCGAGCTAACCACCACAACCGGTATGCGATCAATTGGCATTTGCCGCAATGATCGCTCGCCATTTTCAGTCATCTTATGACAAATGGCGACTGCGCCCTCCATAGAAATAGCCATAACTAATGCGGGGATAACG
>SYDV01000537.1 GCA_005801395.1 Planctomycetia bacterium
AAACCCCTCCCACTCGGCCGCCGTCAAAGGAAAAAAGCACTTTACCGCCTCCAAGCACAACCACCGATCCGCATCATTCAGCCCAGATTCGCCTGGGAGACCCACGACTCGCCATTCCGGCACTAGTTCCGCGATTACAACGCCGTTGGTGCTGCCCAAGTCTTCAATGGTGACCGAGGCACCCAGGTGATGTAGACGTGCGTGATGACGGCTGAGTCGGCCATCATCAATTCGCAGGGTACAATCTTGGCCACGCCCAAGCACATGAGTGCCTAAGGGTACCGCTAAATCTCCTGTTGGTCCGGTTAGTTGGACACGCATGGATATAGTATGAGCGCAGAATTGCCCTTTGTCACCGATTACCTGTTGGCCGGCAATTCCGGAAGCTTGCACAGCCCGCTCACTGAAACGGTTTGGTGGTAATGGTGATGACTGGGACTCCGGAAATCGCTTGGGTCTGCAGCCAGTCGCTTAGCCAGACGGAACCACCATTTGGTTAAAACGCGCTTTAGACACTACTTCTAGTCGTAATTCGAAACCGTTTTTTACCCGAGTGGCAAATAACGGCAGCGAAATCGGTGACCTGATTGAACCAGTTTGAACCATGTTCATGATGCTAACAAAATGACTTCTGCTAATTCAGTCACTTCTGCTAACTCGTCGCCGATCCAGTTTCCAGCAATGCCTCAGTTGCGTTGGCGTTTGGGCGCGGTGCAACTGGCCTATAGTACAGTGGCCGACGGTGATCAACGAGATCCCATGTTGCGCCAGACTTGGCATCAGTCACTTGGCATTTCGCGTGGAGTCTTGCCGCGCCAAGTACATGGCACGGTGGTGGTCGACGCGATGGATACACCAGGCTTACTTATTGCCGATGGGGTCGTGAGCGACGATCCAACCCTGGCGCTCGGTGTTTATGGCGCAGATTGCCCTGGGCTGTGTTTAGTGGCAGGTTCACTAATGGGTGTCGCTCATTGTGGTTGGCGTGGCGTTGCAGCAGGTATCGTGCAACAATTAGTTAATGTCATGTGTTCGCGAACCTCCATACCGAAAAATGAATGGTTGGGATTGATTGGACCTGGAATTAGTTGTCAAAATTATGAAGTAGATGCCCCTGTTTTGTCTGCTCGTACTTGGCCCGCAACGGCGGTAACACCAGGCCGTCCAGGACACGCCTGGCTAGATGTGGCTCAGGTTATTGCTGATGATTTAGCGCAATTACATGTAACGGCTATTACCCAGAGTCGTATCTGTACCTCCGCGGATTCGCGTTTGTGGAGTTATCGTCAGCAAGGCCCTGGAATAGTGCAGGCGCTTATGGCATGGCGCACTTAATTTAAATTACTTCGCTGGATGCGTTGATGATGTCCCCACTGGTAAACGCATTTCATCTAGTCAGCATCCGACGCCCAACCCAAACTTTCTTAGAAAGACTCACATGGCGAATATCACGCTCAAAGGCAATCCTATCACCACCGTCGGCAATTTGCCGGCCGTTGGTTCGCAAGCTCCAGATTTTTCCTTGGTGAATACCGACTTAGGCGCGGTTACGCTAAAAGATCTCAAAGGTAAAAAAGTCGTTCTTAATATTTTCCCTTCGGTTGATACCCCAACCTGCGCAACCTCAACACGCCGCTTTAATACCGAAGCCGCTAAATTGAGTGGCGTTGAAGTCTTGTGTGTGTCGAAAGATTTACCGTTTGCTTTCAAGCGTTTCTGCGCCGCCGAAGGCCTCGATAAAGTTCGCGGCGTTTCCGATTTCCGCGACGCTGATTTCGGCAAGCGTTATGGCGCCACCATCACCAGCGGCCCAATTGCTGGTTTATTATCGCGCGCCGTCGTGGTGATTGATGGCAACGGCAAAGTCATTTATAGCGAACAAGTCGCGGAAATTGCGAACGAACCAGATTATGCCAAGGCATTAAAAGCGTTGGCGTAAGCCTTACGGTACTAGAACTCATCCCAAAAATCCCTCACGTCGGTTGGCTTGGTCTGGAACTCACCACCGTTGTTGTCAAAAACTCGACCTAGCTCTGCTAGGCCTTCGTTTTCGCCGCCTAGGTGGATGAGTCCGATCCGCTGCGCCCACCTTGGAGGGATTTTGGGGATGAGTTCTAGTGAACCATAATAAACCCCGTGATCAGTAAGCTGTTCACGGGGTTTATTTATTTAATCGGAATAAATAAAATCAGGCTTCTAATCGCGCCTTAATGGTGGCGACAACTTCCGCAATCGGCAGGCGAATTTGCTGGGTTGTGTCGCGGTCGCGCACGGTGACGGTGTCGTTGAGCAACGTGTCGCCATCCACGGTGACGCACCACGGTGTACCGATTTCATCGTGCTTGGCGTAGCGTTTACCAATCGAAGCTTTTTCATCGTACTTGGCGTTGACGCCAGCTTTTAATAAAGCAGCAATGATCTCGCGTGCTTTCTCTGGCATGCCGTCTTTTTTCACCAAAGGCAGCACGGCGCATTTGATTGGCGCTAATTTCGGATGCAGTTTAAGTACAGTGCGAATTTCTTTTTCGCCGGTTGCGGTGACGCGTTCTTCCTCGTGGTAGGCATCAAGCAAGAAACACAGCAGTCCACGCGTGGCGCCTGCGGCTGGCTCAATCACAAATGGCTTATATTTCCAGGGTTTCGCCCCGGTTTTTGGATCGGCTTTTTCTTGTTCGACGTATTGTAAGGTGACGCCGCTGTGTTTTTCATGTTGCGATAAGTCATAGTCGGTGCGACTTGCGATGCCTTCGAGTTCACCCCAACCCCAGGGATATTTGTATTCGATGTCGTAACAATCATCGGCATAGAACGCCATTTCATCGCTGGCGTGTTGGCGGAAGGTAAAGTCATCGGGGTAATTAGCGAAACGACGCCACCACGACATGCGCGCTTCTTTCCAAAACGTCATCCATTCTTTTTGTGTGCCTGGTTCACAGAAAAATTCCATTTCCATTTGTTCAAATTCGCAGGAACGGAAAATGAAGTGTTCGACGGTGACGTCATTGCGGAACGACTTGCCCATTTGGGCAATACCGAAGGGGGGCTTCATGCCGCTGGAATCCATCACATTTTTGAATTGCACGAACATTGCCTGTGCGGTTTCGGGGCGCAAATACGCCATGGATGGCGCGGTGAGATGTTCAATAACGCCACGTAATAATTTGGCGCGATCTTTGGTGGTGGCGAAATCAGTCAGAGATTTGGCTAATACGCCTTCAGCTGCATCGCGGCCAAATTTAGCCGAAACCGCAGCGGATAAATCGGGCGCAGCCGTTAATTCAGCAAGTGCGTTGGCTACATCCTGCATCGGGTCGACAGCGCCCAATGCTGTGCGAAACATCAAGTTAAATTGCTTCTCATCGGTTAAAAATGGACAGCCAAACGTTGGGCCAACATAACCGCGCCACGGCCAAGTTTTGGTTGGGGCGCTGGCACCTTTTGGCACGAAGCCAAATTCCGTGGCACTGATGGCGACCAAGCCATTGAGCACATTCGCGTCGCGGTCTAATTCGACTCCGTAATCTTTCGCGATGCGGTCAGCCCAGTCTTTAGCCACGCCTTTATCAGCGCAGGTAATCGGCAGCGCTGAACCAACTGCTGGACGCGGAGCTTTATCGGCGCGGAAGCGTTCCTTTGATACTTTGCAATCGACCAAGGGATCGCTGAACCCAGCGGCGTGGCCCGAGGCGCGCCAAACATTGGGATGCATGATAATGGACGCATCAATACCAACCACGTTTTCACGGGTGGTGACCATGTCTTTCCACCATTCGCCCATCAAATTGCGCTTTAGCTCAGCGCCTAAAGGACCGTAATCGTAGGCGCTTTTTAATCCGCCGTAGATTTCCGATGATTGAAAAACAAAGCCACGTTGTTTGCACAAGGCGACTAATTTTTTCATCGCGTCTGGTGGACGGACAGCTTTGACGGCGGCGGGAGCAGGATCAGACATGGCAACCTCAGAAGGCCGCGCAGGTTAGGACGTAGAACGAGGGGGCAAGAGGAGAGCGCCAATTTGCGCTGGTTGTGGTTCGCAACTCGACGGTTCAGGCTTACGCCATCATGCCAACTTCGTACATCTCCAGATCATTCATTTGTTCGTAGAATTGTGTCAGGATCAACTCAATCGCCGAAAAAGGCAGGCCTAAATACTCGAAAATGGCCTGGTCGATGTTTTCAAGGTAACGATCAGCACCTGCGGTGAATCCCAACGCACGAACCAGGCACCGCGACAAGTGGACGATAGCTACAAGGTCCTGAAAACCTTCCGCGCGCAGTGGCGATTGTTGGAATCGGATCGCGTTGGTAATTGGGCTGGGCAAACGCCAATACGTGGCCAACAGGGTCCCTAACGTAATGGGGTCAGCACCAATGTGCTCACGTAAAAGGCGATCAAATGAGGGACTGGTCTGCGACATTGATTTACCCGCCGTTTGATATTCTTCGGGGTAAGCAATGAGCGCCATAATGTGGCCCAAGTCGTGCAATAAACCCGCATTGAATACGGTCGTTGCATCGAGACGTTCGGTTACTTTTTTATGACATTGTCGTAATACAATTCCGGTCATGTGAGCACAATTACTGGATAATGTCCAACAAGTGGCCAGTTGCGCTCTCAGCGCAGATGGAATTGGTTTGGTTGAACGAATAATTCCATGCACGGATCCCATACCAAGGTAGGTAATTGCGGGTCCAAGTCGGATGATTTCTTGCGGACTGGTGCTGTTCGCTTGTCCTAATATTTGCGCGGTTAATAAGGGATCGCCATTGATCAGTGCGGTTAACATCATCGGATTTGTTGCGTTATTACGAATGAGTCGATCGATTTTGTCTAAACTACTTGGAAATCCCATGCCAGTGAAGGTCAATATACTCGCTGCAATAGTTGGCAGAGGAAAACTCATGACGAAAAATACTTTTTTAAGACCGTTATTTCATTGTTTCGTATCGGGATTTGTTGAGCGATATTTCGTTGCTAGAGCCAAAGTACGGGTCGTAAACGATTGCCGTCACAGGAACCGTTTAGTGCCGACAAAGGACGATTACGCCCCGTACTT
>SYDV01000039.1 GCA_005801395.1 Planctomycetia bacterium
CCGTCTTTTTTTCCATATTTTTTCTCCCGTAGCAACCTCGAATTTAATGACGCTGCCATCTAACACACACGCAATACCAACACCCTCATGAACGGCGATGGCGCCGAGCACCGTATTGTCCGTATCGATTTGCCAACGAATGGCTCCCGTTGCGCGATCTAATGCCACAATTAATCCAGCTGGGTTGGGATCGGAATAAACCGCATCACAATTACCGCCGCTAATAATGATCAAATCTCCTGCTACCGTAACCGCACCTAACATCGGATAGGGCATGGCGGTTTTCCACAGCAACCGTTCCGTCACCTGCTCACCAAGACGGATCGCGCACACGGCATTGCCATTAAACCCGCTACCAATGTAGGCAATATCATCCACCACTGCAGGTGAGCTTTCTGGATCGGCAATATCCACGCGCCAACGTTCTTTACCGTCTACTAAACCGACACCAACGACATACCCGGCTTCACTAACGGGTTTATGATTAGGGCCTTCAATGGCACCGCAGCCGATGACCACCACATCACCAGCAATGGTTGGCGAACTTTCTAAATGCAACGGCGTTAAATAACTCCACTTCTGTACACCCGTTTGTGTGTCTAAGCACACCAAGTGACAATTCGTATCCGGATGTAATCCCTGTCCAAATACGACATGCTTCCCATCCGCCGATACCGCTGGCGAACTATACACCCCTTTCACTTCGTGTTCACCATCGGCATCTGAAATTAATGGCACTGACCAAACCGGTGCCAACGTATCCGCATCCAAACTCATCAACACGCCGTAACTGCCATTAGTATCCATGATGCAGGTGCCAAAAAACACCCGTTTCCCTGTGACCACTGGACTACATAAGACCATTCCTCGTTCTCGTTGAATGGGATCTAACCAAGATCCACTATTTATTAGTGAACGAGGAGCTGGCCCTCCATCCCATCCTGTACGTAAATTATTTGAACGAAAAATAACCGGCAAGGTGATATTCGTTGACGGTGCAAACAACTGCTGATCAATGACGGCCGTCGTCGGTGCTTCGCCCTGCTTTTCGCGTGCAATAATCGCTAATGCTACTTCGCGCCAATCCGTAATCGAACCACTGCTTCCGTTTGTTTGCGCCACCGGACGCTGACGACCCGCGTTGCTTGGCGTCATTAACCACCAAATACCGGCACCGATAAATGCCAGGGCGAAGGCGATGCCAAGGGACATGCCTGGACGTTGACGACAACGAGAAAATAATTCTTTAGGTCGTAATAATAACGCAGCAAATCCAACTACGCCCGCGATAATCATCGGTAATAACGCCGCACCTGCACCAGCGACGATGGGAACAACACCTTGTACCAGTAGTGGCTCAATTGAACTCGACATGTTAACTCCGGATGAAAAAAGGCCACAAAAGGTAGGAAGATGAACAAGAGGAACGGTAACGCATTCGGGTTACCGTTCCTCTTGTTAATGAATTATCTTAAGGAAAGCGCGTGGCAGCAATGCGAACCATCGTTGTTTCAGTGACATCCACCGGCCATTGTTGCTGTTTGTTGTCAGTATAGGTGACTGTCACGGTGTATTTTCCTGGCAGGCGCGTGACCAGCGTGGCGGTAGAAGCAGGCCAACTGCCGTGCGAAGTGCCGCTTAACACGCGCTGCGCATGAATAGTCCCAGCCGCATCTGTTAAGGTGACGCGTGCGCCAACGCTGCCCAGGCCAGCGACATCCACTGGAATGACGCGCATGCGTTGTAATGCGGCGAGATCATCCGTGGGATGTTGTACAGGTTTACGCAAGGCCATGGTTTCATTCGCTATTAAAATTATTTCCCCGTGACTGTTGCCTAATAAAATATCCGGTGTGCCGTCTCCGTCCAAATCGCCGGAAGTTACGGCAGTTCCGCCACGTTCCATTGACGGACCTTGAAAAAAATGCTCGTAATATTTATGCACTTCAGCAAGCATAAATGATCCGTAACCACGGTTGCCTATCAAACGATTATGCCCGTTTTCAGCGCGAGAAATGGTAAATAAATCAACATGGCCATCGAGCGTAAAGTCCTCGGCAATCGTGGCTAAATGCAAAAATGATCCTTCGCTAATTTCATTGCCATAGGCCGTTATATCCACTGGCGCTTGGCTAACGTTTGCGGCAACCACCCAGCTACTTTCTTGAGGTATGACTAAATCGGAAATTCCTGGGTCCATTAATGGCACAAAGGTTGCGGCTCCGGTTAATCCCGGTCCACGCTTTTCTCCGGAACGAAAATCACAGGCTAAATCAGGCGACACAGCGGCAAATCGCCCGTCGTTATTTTGTTGCAATAACACGCCCGTACCGACGGCATGAAATAAATCGACGCGGCCATCATTATTCCAATCGCCAAGAGTCAAAAAACCATCACCCTTGGCAGCGAGTTCTGCAAAACCACAGGCGGAAGTCATATCGGTAAACATACCACCGGCAGCCCCAGGATTACGATACGCTTTCACCCCGCCGCTGTAGCGATTAATAATAATTTCTGGAAATCCATCATTGGTTAAATCTGCGAGCTGCACCGTTTTAACTTCGAAATCGGCGTCGTCTGGTAGGACTTCTAAGCGCGTGGCGCGCAAACGTCCGTCCTTTTCAACTAGGCTAATTACAGCAGCGCCCAATATGATTTCCACGCGACCATCGCCATTTATATCACCAACTGCCACGCTTGGGCTGGCCGTATCTAAACCAACCCACTCACTGGCTTGCACGAAAACCAGGGGTTCTTTTTGAAAATAAATGCGATCACCTTCGCTGCCAGCAACGATCACATCTAAACGACCATCACCGTCAAAATCATGGGCTGCAATTCCATTAACCGCAGCGGACAAACGATCAATAAGTATATCTGGCTTAAATGCCGCGTAAGCTTGACGCGGAAAATAACAGCGTCCGGCGGCAATATCATCGACCATGCGAGCCAGCATACTGGTTGAACCATTCCAGATACCCGCCATTGATGATATTTTATTCCCTTTGGGGTCGACTAGTTCTTTTTCCGAGTCAGCCCACGACCATTGCAATGGCTGTTCCATTTTTCCTAAGCCAAACCCATTATTGAAAAAGACGAATTCTTTTGCTCTACTTGCCCTGGTTTTTCCTGCCATGGCCACCCACGGATCACCGATTTTAAATCGACCATCTTTGACCCATTCCTGCAAGGTTTTTTGCATCGCAGCAACCGCCGTAATTTCGATGATGGCCCCGACCGTGTATTCGCCTTTATAGACTCGTTCGATTCGAACGTTGACTAAGCCTTTTTCCACATCTATCGCAATAATACGACCAACGATGACCGCTTTATGGGTCTCATATACATCTATCGGTTGAAAGGTTGGGTTAATAAGCGCGCACAGCGGCTGCGCCGCCATGATGATTATTAATAAAAGACGAATCCACATGTGTTTCACCGTGTTCCAGTCAACGCGCCGATGACGTAGTGGCCAGCGATAATCGCACTAGGTTCTTTGCCCTTCACATAGGCTCGCGCTTTAATCGTGGTCGTTTTCGATAATGAAATTTCCTGTTTATAGGGTGTAGACGACTCCGTGGGATCGCTGCCATCGGTGGTGTAATAGATGGTCGCCTTCAATTCACAGGCGAGGCTGACGTTGACTGCTGAAGGGAATATTTTCGCGATTGGCTTTTTTAATCCCTTTTCGTCGATGATGTCAATCGCATCGGGCGTCATCGTTAGTTTATAGGGGTCGATACGCTTCATGTATTCGTCCATTGATTTCACGGCGGTGGTCGTCAGGCCATATTCGCTCGCTGCATCGCCACGTTGATGATAATAAATGTTGGGATCAATTCGTAGTTTGCTGATCAAGTTTTCTGGCTTACTTGCTTTCGTTGCTCCAAAACTCACGTTTTTCCACTGTTTGGTTGAGGTCGGATCCAGTAAATGAATACCTCCATTCATCACCTGGTTGAATTGCACCCCATCAAATAATAAATCCCCGGCTAATTCCATGGTAATACCGGGACCGTTCTTCTCTAAAGCGCGACCCTTTCCATCGCTCCATCCGCGTGAGGCTATAGAATCAAAAACTAAACGATGTTTGGTGGGATCACTGCTAAACACCCGCACTTGTGAACCGACAGCCGTATATAATCCCGTTGATCCAGGTTTGTCATCGCCATCGGCGCCTAATAAGACATAGGCATTTTCCGTCAGCGGTCGTTCTGGCGATCCGGCTTGCAAAATACCACCACGGTACACATCTATGTTGAATACGTTTTTATTATTCTTGCCGGTAAATGGTCCAATGGCGGCGCCAGAGCGAAGCTCTAAAATACCACCGTCGTAGATTTCTAATGCGCCTTTATTGGTTACGCCACTCCAACGCAGTTCGCCATTTAAAATCAGACGGCCATGTTGAATCATTATTTCATCGCTCACGCCGAACTTGCCGATAAATTCGCAGGACGCATCGCCATATTTGCACAGTTGAAATTTGTGCGAAATCTGCGTGCGATTTATTTTATCACTACGTGCTGAGGTATGTCGATATTCTTCCTTGTTCTGCTCATTGGGAAATTCCGCGTCATCAATGCGGAAAAATGAATGCTGTGGTCCAAGAATAGAAATGTAATAGACAAAACCCCCTGGCTTCACCCAGACATTTCCCCACGCTTCACATTCACTGCGGTGACCACCGATTAAAAACGCATTTTTTTCAATCGTTACGTGACGCACGGCACATCGCGCCGCTTGTACTTTGTACTCTTTATCCGCAGCGGGCAAAACGATGTCCGTATCTTGATCAGGCCCTTTTGTCGCTGGTTTTCCCTTTTCCAACCAATTCACCGCGTCTTTGAATGTTCCGTCTGTCCCAGGATTTGCCCACACTAATTGACGAGCGTTGGCCCAGGTTTCCGTTTCCCACGGAGCCTTCGCCTCAGCGGCCATGACCAAAGTCGCACAACACAATAACAGAAGAAGACGTAACATAATGAATCCTTTTGGTAAACGATTATGATAGAAAATAACTTAAACTTATTCGCGGCGACTTTCGCTAGGGCCGACATCCGTTGGAACGAACGTTGGATCCTGGGTCAGGATCATGCGGTCAAAGACCACGCCGTCTTCACGCATCCACACGTTGATGGTATATTGGCCTGGTGCGGGAATCGCTATTTGGACACGGCCTTGAGTAAGACGAAACGAATTACTCCAACCAAGGGTTCGCGGAACACGGACGTCACGTGCGTTTAATTCTATTTGACCATTTAGGCCAACATTAATCGTATTATCATTGGTCGTTTGCCCATAACCACGAATCCACGAGAAATATTTTCCGGCCTTGGCAAAACGAACGGTAAAATCTAAGCGCGCACCCTGATCATCATTTGCCGTTTTTCCGCGGTTGGGTTGTGCAATCATGGCATGCGGCACGAACACATTGGGAGTCGGATATAATAAGGTCCAGCGCGAGCCGTCTTTACCCAACACTCCAGAACCATGCCAGGCATCCATGACAACAAGACCGTTCGCATCAGGAATAAACGTCACCAGACCACCAACGCTTAATCCGGTAGCGGCTTGATATTCCGCATAGTCACCGGCTTTTACTAATGCCGAGGTTGTTCCTGCTTCGCAACGCACACTGCCACTGGTCACACTCAGACGTGCGGCGTTTGGTTCAGCCGACATAGAAAATGCCGTGCCGACAACTGTGGCGATAAATCCTGGCATGAGAACGCGCAAGGGCTTCTCCATCGCTTGCGGAGCAACTTTCGCTTGTGCCTGTCCGTTCGTTACCGACCACACCTTACCCGCATCAGTGACCGCAACCGTACCTTGGGCCTGTGGCGCAAAGCGCACAACGGTGTCCTCTTGATGATGACTGACGGTAAAGGGCTCCGCGCCAGCACGAATAATCCAACGCGTTTGCGGCGCATCACAGGAAACCGCTCCGCTACCCGACATGGTCAGCACAATGCTTTTTCCGCGTGACCACACCACCTGATCTTTTGTCGTTAAAACCACACGATCACCAAGTTGCGGTTCATAACCGTTAGTCACAAATAATCGCTGGTTTCCGCGTTCGTACGTAACACCTGCACTCGCACTGCTAATCCATAAATCAGTCGGCGTCGAACGAATCAAGAGCATTGGTAAAACTAGGATAGCCACTAATGCGGCAACGGCAGCCGCTGAAGCATAAGTCACGCGTTTGAACCAGGATCGTGAAACGACCAAGCGTTGCTGATCGCCTAACACGCTTGGTAAATTCGCCTGTAAACGGCTGGTTTCGACAAAAATACGCCGCGCATCGGCATCGGATCGTAAATGTTCAGCTAAAGCACGTTGCTCTTCCTCAGATAATGTTCCGTCTAAATATTGGACGATATGATCTATCAGTTCGGTGCGCGTCATGAGTTACCAGCTGGTCCGCGTAACTGACGCTGTAAACATTCGGCTAATAATCGCCGTGTACGGGAAATGGCCTGTCGCACGGCCTCTTCGTTGCGACCAACGATTTTAGCGATAACACTAAAATCTCGCTGCTCCATATAGCGCAAGCGTAACATCGTGCGCATGCGTTCTGGTGTCTGTCCTAAACAACGGTGTAACGCTTCGCGTTCATCCGCGACCACTTGTGCCTCGTCGTTATATTCGCTGAATGCCTCTGCCGCGACGTTTGCTAATTCTTCCATTGGCATATTCGCACGCTGCCGCCGACGTTCGCGCCAATAATTCATCACGTGATGACGCGCGACTTGTTTGACCCAGGCGCGTAAATTTAAAATCTCTTCGCCACGCTGCGCCTGATCAATCGCCACCATGCTGACTTCTTGCAACAGATCCTGCGCCACATGGTAATCGCGCACGATGCTATAGATGAAGCCGTGCAGCTCATCATGCATTTCCAGCAGTTGTCGGATCAGGTCGCGGTTCATGGTTGTCCTCAAGCAAGTAACCGCCGCAGCGATGTTGTGACAAAGACTTGTAAACTCATGCCACGTGACCCGCCAATTAGGCGCCCCAACTGCTGACAGGTCAAACCTTTATAAATGATCCACGAAACCATGAATTCGCCCCTTGTACACCCGGATCGGCGCAACAACCTGCGCCCCTCCCAGGCATTTGCCCGCGACTAGTCTACCACCGAAGGATTTCACCATGGCCAAGCTCTCCATCGACCAGCTCAAACTCAAGGGCAAGCGCGTGCTCATGCGCGTCGATTTCAACGTCCCACAAGACAAGAAAACCGGTGCCATCACCAACACGCAGCGCATCGCCGCCGCGTTACCCACGATTAAATATGCGCTCGATCAAGGCGCATCCGTCGTATTAATGAGTCATCTTGGTCGGCCTGATGGTAAGAAGGTCGATAAATTCAGCCTGAAGCCCATCGCCGCGAAGGTGCAAGAACTGCTGGGCCGCCCAGTAAAGTTTTTAGATGATTGCGTTGGCGCATCGGTCGAAGCCACTTGTGCCGCCTTAAAACCAGGCGAAGTGGTGCTGCTGGAAAACTTGCGCTTCTACATCGAAGAAGAAGGCAAGATCAAAAATGAAGATGGGACATCCACTAAAGCAGATCCTGCTAAAGTCGAATCCTTCCGCGCATCGCTCACGAAACTGGGCGATGTCTACGTCAATGACGCATTCGGCACCGCTCACCGTGCCCATTCGTCCATGGTTGGTTGCAAAATGGCGCAACGCGCCGCTGGTTTCTTAATGAAAAAAGAACTCGATGCGTTTGCTCAAGTACTCGAAAGTCCAAAGCGCCCCGTGCTCGCCATTCTTGGCGGCGCGAAAGTTGCGGACAAGATTCAATTGATCAACAATTTACTCGACCGCGTCAACGAAATGATCATCGGCGGCGGCATGGCTTACACCTTTAAGAAAATTTGTTTCGGCATGGAAATCGGCAACAGTTTATTCGACAAAGAAGGCGCAAAAATCGTCGCCGATTTATTGAAGAAAGCCGAAGCCAAGGGCGTGAAAATTCACTTGCCCGTCGACTATGTGACCGGCGATAAATTCGGACCAGATGCCAACGTTGGCGCAGCCACGGATAAAACCGGCATCCCTGCTGGCTGGGAAGGTTTCGACTGCGGTCCAGAAACCAATAAATTAAATGCCGCCGTAATCGCTCGCGCCAAAACCATCATTTGGAACGGCCCTCTTGGCGTCTTTGAAATTGATAAATTCGCCGTCGGCACCAAAGCCGCGATGGACGCGATGGTGAAAGTCACCAGCACCGGCGCGATTACCGTCATCGGCGGCGGCGACACCGCCACGGCAGCGGCCAAATGGGGCACCGACACCAAAGTCACGCACTGCTCAACCGGCGGCGGCGCTTCGTTAGAACTGTTAGAAGGCAAAGAATTGCCTGGGATTTCCGCGCTGTCTGACGCCTGATTTACTCACGGCTTCACAGCCCTGCGTTACGATAGTAACGCAGGGCTTTTTTATGCTGCTTTGTCTACCCGAACGACAGCGTTCATTGGGGCTTGTGCTAGGTGCCAGTTTTCCTCGCCATTTTGCTTGTTAGCCTACGACCATGAATCACTTGGCCATCGCACGCGAGCAACAGTGGCAGATCTGGTCAGCAATGACTCCGGCTCAACGTCTTCGCCTGATGGGACGCATGACGGCTCAAGCTATTGCCTGTCGTGAAGTTCGTTTGCGTGAAAAATATCCGCAGGCCGATGATGAACAAATGCGCTCCTTACGCGTGGCCGAGACATTGGCTGCTTCCCCATCATCGTGTTAACACCTCTTGATCCTGATTTGGTCAAATTTGCTGACCTGTTCGAATCAAACGATTTACCGTGCATGGTCGTCGGCTCGGTTGCTTCTGTCGTTTGGGGTGAACCTCGCAGTACATTAGATATTGATCTCGTTGTTGCTGCGCTGCCCGAAGACGCCGAACGTATTGCCGCTCTATTCAAAGAGCCTCAATACTACGCGCCACCCATTGAGGTCATTCGTCGAGAAATTATTCGTGGAACTCGTGGTACCTTTAATATTATTGATACCGAAACGGGGCTTAAGTCCGACATTTATGTCAATGCCAATGATCCCGTTAATGCCTGGGGAATGGCTCGTCGGGTGGCGGTAGAAACCGATCACGCCACCATTTTCGTTGCGCCAGTATCTTGCGTTATCGCAGGCAAATTACGTTATTATGCCATGAGTAAGCAAGATAAACATTTACGTGATATTCGTGGGATGTTGCGCTTAAGCAGTTCGCTCGTTGACGTTGCTTTTGTCAATTCAGTAGCAGAACAATACGGCGTTATGGATCATTGGACAAACTGTCAGCGACAACCTGGTGCGGAATAGTTAAGACGACAACTGCACCAATTGAATCTTTATTCTGCTCTTACTGTTTAACTGGTGGTGCTAGCTGTGGTTTGCGAATCAACGTCCACACGCCCAACAATTCAATCACTAAACCGGCGGCACCAGCGAAGCATAAACCAATAATAATGTGATTGGGCAACGCCGTCATTTCATGGCCCATGATGGATACCGTGACGTCTTTAGTGCCGGATAAC
>SYDV01000538.1 GCA_005801395.1 Planctomycetia bacterium
TTGTATGAACGCGCTGGTCGTGAGCCTAAGGGCGTCTTTGATGCGGAGGACCCAAAGGATATCGATAATTTAACTAAACTATATTTGCTAACTCCGCGCTGGAAAAACGTACTGCAGCCGCATGTTGATAAGTATAATCAACAATTGACCGCTATTAAACAAGATTTAATAACTCGCAGTAAGGTGCTAAACGAGCCAATCGCCGATAGTGGAGATCTTTTTTCATGGTACACGACGTACGCAGGCAAAACGAAAGAGCTGCTCATCGCTTTACGCAATGCGCAGGCAATCGTTATTGCTCCTGACAACAAAGAGGACAATGATTTTGAAAATGGGGCAGCGATTCGTGCGCGAGTAGGTTTCTTTACTAAAGTGGAAAAAACACCTGAAGCGAAAGAGCACGCGCAATTGACGACGCGTTTCCGTATTATTGAAAAAATCGCTCAAGCGGTGATTAAAAATGGCAGTTCTTCCGTCGCGAATCCGATCGTAAAAGTGGGTAAGGAGTCAGAGTTGGAGAAAAAGAAATCTGCGATTTTCACCAGCGTCGAGTGGAAACAATCGAGTGATGCAAATGAGGCGCTCGCGAATGATGTCGGTCAGTACGCAGGAGCCTATGAATTTACCGTCACCTTAGAAGGTTCGACTTCGACCTTGATTGCAACTGAAGCGGCCATTGAGCGCATTGCTGAACCGGTCATGGTGGTGGTCGGCAGTACTTTGAGTGCACGTGGCGCACAGCCGGCAGCGAGTCGCAAAAATATTTCTGATGAGCCGATGATCATGCGCATCACTGTCGCGGTGCTTGATTTCAATAAAATAACGGCGGCTAGTTCTGTCGCGGCTGAAGCATCTAACGGTGTAAAAGAACCAGCCGAACCGGCCACACCGACTCCAACAGCAAATGAGACAGAAGGGAGCGAGCAATGAGCGCCCAAGATATTTTAATCGGACACGGCGAAAAAATCCTGGTGTTGGTAACGGTTGCCGCTTGCGGTTATTGGTTGTACAGCACGTTTTCGAATCAAGATATTCGGCCCCAAGATATTTCGATGCAACGCATCAATGAAATGGTGGGTAAGGTTGAAAAGGTACGTGGTGAAGTTGCCTCACCTGTCATGAAGGCGCCGCCTAATTATCTTGATGATATGTTAGGCCGTTGGTCAGTCGATTTGCCTTCGCGCAAATACATGGCTTGGTTAGGTGCGATGACTGATGTGGGGCCGACTGATGCTCGCGGAGCCCATTATTATATTTATGAATTGCATGCGCCAACGCTGTCGGTTTCTGATGCGATAGGCACCATTGAGTTGTCGATTGCATTGCCAAGTGCGAAGCGCACCAGCGATCCGCGAATGAGTGATGCGAGTAGCAAAACTTGGTCCCTTGAACAGCGTGCGGATAACACGGCGAAGTGGATTGGTATGGTTATTGAACAGCGAATTGGACTTGGTGAATGGAAGCCGCTGGCGACGAAAGAGATTAAAAATGGAATAGTTTTGTTTAAAGGCGAACCTGCCGCGATGAGTTTAGTGGTTCCCACCACGGAGCCGTGGCAACGTTACAGCTTCCGCGCTCGTTTAGTCGCTGCCGTAACTGGTTTGCCGTTGGAAAAGGCAAGCAG
Source organism: Planctomycetia bacterium (assembly GCA_005801395.1). Next base: position 1,625 of record SYDV01000538.1, read on the forward strand.
CAAAGATGTTGAGCAATCCGTGCTTGTTCATCAAGGTGCCTATAGCGAAGATATCGTTGATTGGACCGGGGTTGGTAAGGCATTGGAGAGGAACGATAGCGTTTTCTTGAGTAAATTCCAAAAAGGCACAGCGACCGGTGGATTGGCAAACCAACTCAAGCCTGGTCAAGCATTGTATTCTAGTGCCGATAGCGACGAGGCCTCAATAATTGGTACATCGAGCATTCGCTTTGTTTTTGAAAAAATTAATCTTGATTTTCAGGATCCGGCAGCGTCTGGCGCATCAATTCTTTTAACAAAATTCTTACGCGACCCGAAGGAACCAGCAGACAAAGCTAAGGGTAAGTGGTTATTAAAGCCTGTTCAATTTAAGCCGAAATTAAACGAATCGATAGGCCAATCAAATATTAAAATACCAAATCCATTTGATAAAGTGGAAGCCAACAAACCAGGTCTTTCTATTTTAGAGGACTTATCGACGGCTTTTGCATTGACGGAAGTTAAACAGAAAGTTAAACGGATTTTGTATTATGAAATTTTGCTCAAGTCTCGCCCAATGGGTGGTAAGGCAAAAGATTTAATATTAGAAAAGAAAGAAATCGAAACGGAGGTGGCGACTTTAACGAATGCCCAAACCGGATCGGTTTTGGTTCTTCCAGCTTGCGAGAAGGTGCAGAAACCCAACAAGCCATTTTCGTTCTTTTATCCAGATTTTGCTGGGGTTCTGTTTAATGAAGTCGAAGAATTTAAAAAAGATCCGGCAGGCTTTAAGCAACGAGATCTCATTCCGCCAGAACCTAAGGCACATAAGCCGGATGAAGGCCCTTTGGAAGACTTGCGTAAGCGGCGCAACGACGACTTACTTAAAACCGATACGACGTATTACGAGCTGGCAGATGGCCGCATCATCTACTGGGAGCACGTCAACTATCGGGTTGTAGTGATTATCAAAGCCGGTTCAGAGGCTGCAGCAGATGCAGCTGCGGCAAAAGCAGTCGAAGAAAAGGCTGCGGCCGATGCGGCTGCCGCTGAAGCAGCAGCGAAAAAACCGGCGGTTCCACCAGCGAAGCCATAAGTTGTTCTGATTACCGATTTCTTGCAAATACGCCTCCATGAGCTTGCTCATGGAGGCGCATTGCGTTTTAGAGGTGCGATAGAAGGGCAAGTTAATCAACGTGCTTCATACTTACTGTCGCTGATAGTTTTGTCTTTGTCGCTGCTGACCTAAGTCCACAGCTCAAGGCGTAAACCGTCTTTGGAGTCAAGGCAAAGTGATACCGTGTGGTCCAGCACCGTCGGTGCGTGGTTCACCGCAGCAAAAACAGCGTCACCGTGAGTGACACGAGGCTACACGGGCGACGGGCGGGGGTTTTTTCCTGGGCCACGGTACCTACGTTCCCACCCGGCCCTATAATCCCAGGTGTCTCGTCGCTATAAACGCAACGTAGATTAGGCGGATAGACGCGTGTGTGCGTTTGTTTTGCTGCTGGGAAGATGTGGCCACGATTTTTTGCAGCTGTTTTAGCTGCCCTTGCACCAAGGAGTTGCGATGTCCAGTTCACGGCTGACCGCCCTCGTACCCGTTCTTATGGCTATGGCATTGCCTTTGGCAGCAGGTGAGGGCAACAATCCACCTAAGCCAGCGATGACGCCAGATCAGGAGGCCTTTTGGAAAGAATTCCAAGGCAGCGCACTGACGGAGGCGCAAATTGAAGCTGAGCATAAATACGTGACGGCTCGTGCGGCTTTCCAAGACGCTCGTTTTGTTGAAGCGCGGGAATTAGTTGACGAAGCGATTCGTATTTTCCCATCGCACGCCGGCGCACAACAATTACGCCAAGAAGTATTGGCAGTGTTGAGTCAGCGTGACAATCGTCTGCAAATGGCGGCGTCGTGGTATCACGCGCAACAAGATGTGAAGACGCAGGAAATTGCCGTACGACTCGCTTCCTTAATGGAAAGCGGCGACAACAAAATGAAGTCAGGCGATTTCGCTGGCGCAGAATTAGACTATGACCGCGTTGATGTGGGATTACGCAGTTTCCCTTATGAATTTGATTGGGGTACTTTGCCCACCCAAGTGACGGCGAAGAAGCAAGAGGCCCGCGCTAAAGCTCGCGATATGGCCAAGAATAAACAAGATCAGCAGCGCAATGACGCTGCTGATCGCGCCCGTCAACAATCGGACGCGCAGGCATCCGCATTGAAAGCGAAGGTCGATGAATTGTTGGCTCGTGCTAAAGCGTCGTATGCCCGTAAAGATTATAAGCGCGCTGAAGTGGATGCTTGGAATGCCTACGAATTAGATCGCCGTCGTGAAGATGCACGTGGACTCTATCTTGATGCGCGTCGCGCTGGTCATAATCAATTTGATGATCGTTATCGCGAAGATCGCTTAGAGCGTTTAGCGCGTGTTCATGAAGAAATGCATAAGTCCTTAATTCCACAAAATGAATTGTTGGTCTACCCTGAAGACTGGCAAATTCGTTCTTTACGGAAACCGCAAGAATTGGGATCGGGCAAAGAAGAGCCATGGGTTGCTCTGTTGCGTGAGCGTCTCGAACAGCGCATCACGTTTGAATTCCAAGACACTGGTCTTGAAGACGTCATCAACTATTTACGTCAGGTCACTGGCACCACTATTATTGTTGCTCCAGACGTAGTGGCAAAGGGTGGTGGCACGGTCAGCTTAAAAGTTAAGGACATGCGTTATGGTGATGCGCTAAAATGGATTCTGCAGCTCACTAATTTGAAAATGGCTTTACAAAATCAGGCAATTTTCATTTCGTCGGAACCCATTAAGGGTGCGATTAATCTGAAAATGTATGATGTTACCGATTTAGTCTCTCCAGTAAAAGATTTCCCAGGTCGTGAATTGGCCTTCAATGCTGGCGCTGGCGGCGGCGGCGGCGGTGGTTTTTCCCTGTTTAAAATGGATGCCGCAACGGATGCACCCGCCATTGATCCAGATCAATTGGTTGAGTTCCTGCAAAAGAACGTGGCGCCGACCAGTTGGGAAGTCGAAGGCACTGGAATTACTCAGCGTGGTGGCTCGACCTTGTTTGTGAGTCAGACTCCAGAAGTGCATAACTTGCTTGAGCAATTACTTGCAAATATGCGTAATCAACAATCGCTGCAGGTTCACATCAGTGTACAAATCTTGGATGTGAAGAAGGGCTTTTTTGAAGAGATCGGGGTCCAATTCACGGATACCAATCCAAATGGCGGTAACGTCACGGATGTTATGAATAACACGGCGTATCCACAGCTAATTAATGGTACGAACGGAGTCCCAAATGTTGATTCCAATAGCGCTGCCGATGGCGGCGATGGTTATTTACGGCTCAATAACTCCACTGCCTACAATGGTGCGTTAACCCAGACCATGCCCAATAATGCATCTGCATCAACGGCATCTAATGGGGTGCAACGCGGTCTGCACATTGATGGATCCTTGAATTTCAACAGTTTCTTGGGGCAAGACCAATTAAATGCCCTGTTTACAGCGTTCGAGCAGGAAACGGATTCTCAATTATTAGAACATCCGTCGATTACCTGTTTTAATGGTCAGCGTGCGCATACCTCGTTTATTCATCAGTATGCTTATATCGCTGACTATGACATTGTGAACTATTCCTTTGACCCAAAAATCGAAGTGTTGAACTACGGAAATATTTTGGACGTTCGTCCCGTAGTTAGTTCGGATCGTAAATACATTACGATGGAAGTGCGCCCGACATCGGTATTGCCGGTTCAGTTTATTATTGAAAATATCGTGGCTCCGCGCATCGGTGCTGCTGGTAACGTGTTAATTATTTATGGTTTCTTTAATTATCCGATCGAATTGCCTAACGTTGAGGTTAGAGAGTTGCGTTCAACCGTGATGATGCCAGACAAGGGCACGCTCATGGTTGGTGGTTTTACGAATTCCTTGCGTCAACGCACACATTCTGGCATCCCGTTCCTCAGTCATATCCCGTTTCTTGGTCGTCTATTTAGTAAGAATGGTGTGTACGATGAAAATCGTAGAATATTCTTCTTGCTCAATGCCGAAATTGTAGATCTCGGTGAAAAAGAGAAACTCCAGTAATGATGTTTCGGCAAGGTACAGCTGAGCAGGGGCTTGCCTCTGCGCGGACTCCAAAGATCGGCCTTGTGTCGGTCTTGCTGTGCCTTGCTGTTGCTATGCCCAGTGCTGTCGTGGTGGCAGAAGAGCTGGTGAGCGATCAGCAACATCAAGCGATAAACCAAGCGCAATTAGTGGCAGCGGAAGAATCGTTAGCGCGTGGTGATCTGGTCACAGCGCGTGATTTAGTGGTTGGCGCATTAACGAAAGATCCCAATAACGCAGCGGCACGTGTTCTGTTATCACGTATTGATAGTCAATTAGTTGGCGCTCCAGCTGTACTAGACGGTGATCCAGTCGGAGGCGATTTGCGTCAGCAGTCTGTATTGGCTGAAGCTCGTATGCTGGTGGCTCGTGCGGAATTATTAGCGTCGGGTGATCGCTACGAAGCGGCCATGGTATTGCTCTCGCAAGCACGCGTCAGCATTCTTCCGTATGCTGAACATGAAGCGGTTCGTGGTGTGCTCCAGCGTATTGATGCGACTGCCGAGACCTATCGTGACCGTCTCGTTGTGGTACATGATCGCGTTAAAGAAGATGGTCGTGATTTAGCCCTGCAAACGGCACAGCATAGGCAACGTCAGCTACAGGTAGATCAGCAATCGCTGTTGGATGAACGGATTTTACGCGTCGAAGAATTAGAAGCGAAAGCGTTTTATGAATCCGCGCTGGCTGCTTGTCGTCGTTTAGTGGCGGATTTCCCTGATAATCCACGAGTTGAATCCCTGTACGCGCGATTAATCACGAAAGCGCATAAGCAACGTGATTTAACTATTGTCGAACAACGTTCGGAATTACTCCAAGAAGTTCATGAGCGCATAGAGCGATCACTCATTCCGCAGGGTTTTGATGGATGGCCTACTTTCCCCAAAGATTGGCATGAGCGCAATCAATTGGTCAAGCAATTTGATGCTCCGGATCGATTAGATGCCTGGGAAGAAGCGTTGAATGAAAAATTAGGAACGCGTCTTAGCTATGATTTTGTGGGGCAAAATGCGGTTGAAGTGCTGTACGCATTGGCCAAGCAGGCAAACATAAATTTGATTATTGATCCAGGTGTATTGGCAGGAGGCGACAAGTTAGTCACCTTAAAAGCAAATGACATTAACTTCCGAAATACCCTATCCTGGATTTGTCGTCAGGCTGATACTACTTGGCATATCGCAAAAGGGGCTGTGTATGTTGGCGGTGCGCAAGAAACTAGTCCAGTATTAGCCATATATGAAGTCTCTGATTTATTATTTGCACCAAAGGATCAGCCGGGAAAACAATTAGGATACAATGCTGGTGGCGGTGCAGGAGCCGGAGGTGGTGGTGGCTTTAATTTGTTCCAAGCTGCAGCAGAGGAACCTGAGAATGCAATTTCTCCAGAAGATTTAATAGATTTGATTCAACAGGCTGTCACTCCGGTAATATGGAGTAATGAAGCGTACGGTATTCAAGTACGTGGCATGACCTTGATGGTAACGGCCCCTACGTCGACGCATTTATTAATTCAGCAATTTATTCGTTCACAAGCGCATGTGAAAAATAAATTGGTGCGCATTGATGCACGTTGGGTAACCATCAAAGATGGTTACTTAGAAGAAATTGGCGTTGATTGGCGTAGTCCAGAATTGCTTCAATTGCCAAA
>SYDV01000539.1 GCA_005801395.1 Planctomycetia bacterium
CAGTATTTAATTGATAATCCATTAGTTCATCCGCCACAGATAGGCTGCACGGCAGTCGCACTCAAGGGCGACCGCACCACAGATGGACAGGTTTTAGTTGGTCGTTTATTTGATTTTGAAGGCGGTTCCTGTTTTGATCGCGATAAAGTTATTTACACGGTTAAACCAGATGGTGGCATTCCCTTCGTCTCGGTTGCTTGGGGTGGCATGGCTGGCGCCGTTACCGGGATGAATGATGCTGGTATTTGGGTGTCAGTTAATTCTGCGGCAACCGACGGTCAGGCCTTTGTTGGTCGTCCCATCGTGATGGTGGTGCGTCAGATTTTAGAACGCTGTCGCACCATTGATGAAGCATTAACCATTATTAAGGACGCTCCGGTTTTTGTGAGCGATGGGATATTATTAGCCAGTGGTTCGGAAAAACGTGTTGTCGTTGCCGAAAAAGGGCCACGCGGCATGGGCGTGCGAGTGATGGAAAAAGATGAATTAGTACTGACCAATCATTTTCTTAGCGAGGCTTGGAACGGCGATCAAAGTAATGCTAAACGTATCGTTGAAGGAACGACGGTTAAGCGTTCGGATCGCGCAAAAGCATTGTTAGCGAACCGTCGTTGGCATCATGCTGGCAGTGTGTTGGAAGTGCTGCGCAATCGCAACGGAGTTGATAATATTGACGTTGGTTTCGGAAATCGTGGCACCATAAATGCCTGGATTGGGGCGCATTTAGTGGTGGCTGATGTTACGCAAAAAATAATATGGGTTTGCGAACCGTATCATGGATTAGGTAAAGCGATTGCCTTTGGAATTCAGGGTCCTGTCCAGCGTGAACCGTTGCCGGCCAGTTCTGATTTACTTATGCATCGCGAAAAAGGCGATGAGTATCAGGTGGTTGAGCGCAAGGTTTTAAAACAATTACAGCAAGGAAATATAGGTGAGGCCCGCCGCTTGGCAGATGAACTCATGCGACTGAATCCCAATGGATTTAATGCACATGTCTTGCGTTCGCGATGTAGCGATAATCCGGTGGAATCCCGCGTGTTACTTGAACGTGCATTAACCCTACAACCAGCGTACCCGGCTGATGTGAAAGCGATTCAAGATGAAATTGCGACGCTGCCGCCAATTCCAAAGAAACCCTGAATTGGGGAATTAACCCGCAGGTGTTTTTGGTTTGGCGACAATAACTTGCGCAGCGCGGACCAATTGATCACGCAGTTTGTAACCGGCGCGAAAAATTTGTACGATGGTACCTTTAGGCACGGTATCGTTTTCTTCTTCAGCCAACACTTCATGTACCGCAGGATCGAAGAGGCCTTCACAAGGAATGGCTTCGATGCCGGCACCTTGCAGTGCGTTAAGTAAATTTGACTGCGTCATGGTGACGCCTTGGGCAAATTCGACAAAGGCGTTGGGATTAGCAGCTAATACGGCGCGTTCAAGGTTGTCCAATTCAGTTAAGATTGGTTTGACGAAACGAGCGACGGCGCGAGTTCCGGCTTCATCGGCCTCTTTGCGTAGACGTCGACGGACATTTTCAAATTCGGCCTGAGAACGCATACAGCGTTCTTTCCATTCCGTTAAGTCTTTTGTTAGTCGTTCGAATTCCCCGACGGTAATGGTCATGGCTTCATCAGCGCGGGTATCAGTCGCATCAGGGCCTTTTTGCGCTGATTGATTATCAGAAGTGGTGTCGGAATCAGAGGTTGGTTCGGTGGTGTTATTGCTCATACGTGGACTCATTATTCAAACAGGTTTTTCATACGGTCAAAAAAACTTTTTTGCTCACCAGCTTTTTCTTCAATGTCGCCCAATTCAGTCAGTAATTCTTTTTGGCGGTCAGAAACACGTTTAGGAACGGTTATTTGAACGACGACTATTTGATCGCCACGACGACTATTGTCGCTGGGGACGCCTAACCCACGCATGCGCAGTAAATCGTTTGGTTGCGTGCCAGGCGGAATTTTTAATTTCGCCGTGCCTTCTAAGGTTGGGACTTCAATTTCAGCACCCAGGGCTGCCTGCGCGTAGCTCACCGGAATTTTGCACACCAAATCATGATCATGCCGTTCGAAAAATTTGTCGGCTTTTACTTGAACGTAAACATATAAATCGCCGCGTGGCCCACCGTCACGTCCGGCTTCGCCTTCACCAGCGACGCGCAGGCGACTGCCATCTTCAATGCCAGCGGGAATGCGAACTTTGATGGTGATTTTTTTGGGTACCGTGCCTTGCGCACGGCAGCCAGGACAAGGATCAGAAACCGTCTTACCTTGTCCGGCACATTGTGGACAGGCAGTTTGTAGAACGAATAAGCCTTGGCCTTGGCGTACGACACCACGTCCACCGCATAAGCGACAGGTAACAGGTTTGGTGCCTGGTTTAGCGCCACTGCCTTTACAAGTTTCGCAGGGTTCATTGCGTTTGAGATCAATCGTCTTGGAACAACCAGCCATGGCTTCGCGGAAAGTAATTTCCAAGCCGAGTTTCAAGCTGGCACCTTGATTATGCGCTTCGCGTCGGCCTCCGCCGCCACCGCCAAAGAATTGATCGAAGATGGAGCCGCCGCCAAAGACATCGCCAAACTGGGCGAAAATATCTTCCATCGAATTAAAGCCGCCGCCGGCATGGCCCATACCATCGACCCCGGCGTGACCGTGTTGATCGTAGCGCGCACGTTTGCTTTCGTCAGACAGGACTTCGTAGGCTTCGGCAGCTTCTTTAAATTTTGTTTCGGCCTCTTTGTCACCAGGATTGCGATCCGGGTGATGTTGCATGGCTAATTTACGGTAAGCCTTCTTAATTTCGTCATCCTTTGCGCCTTTGGCTAGGCCGAGGACCTCATAATAATCGCGTTTCGCGGTGGGCATGGCGGCCTTACATCAACAAAAGGGCGGGCTCATTAGGTCAACATGACCCAATTAAACGCGCAGATCAGCAGGATTAGCACATCCCGCGCCAGTGCCGTTGATCGGTCACTTAGACGCAGGAGCAGGAGTCGGTGGAAGCTCAGTTGGTACCGGAACGGTAGGGGATGCAGCAGGAGCAGCGGTCGTTGGGGGAGCACCAGGGGGATCGCCCAAATCGAATGCGGCTTCGCCTAACAATACTCGGGATAATTGTAGCAATTGGTGGTCAGCCTTTTGTAGCCGTTCACCGAGGGCAGCACGTTGCTCGTTGGGAATGGTTTTACGCTTGGCTACTGCTTCGAGGTATTTCTCTCC
>SYDV01000540.1 GCA_005801395.1 Planctomycetia bacterium
CGCATTCTTAGCCAACATGAGTCATGAAATTCGCACACCCATGAATGGAATATTGGGCATGTTAGGATTATTATTGGATTCACCATTAGATGCAGAGACGCGCGAATTTGCTGACACCGCGCGCTCGTCGGGCGAACATTTACTTACCATCATTAATGATATTCTCGACTTCTCAAAAATTGAAGCGGATCGCTTAGAATTAGAGCACATTGTCTTTGAATTACCGGTTTTGATTGAAGACACGGTGGCGTTATTTGCTGAACAGGCGCAAGGCAAAGGTTTAGAGTTAATTTGTTTCGTCCATCCTAACGTGCCACTAGCAGTGCGCGGTGATCCGTCGCGTGTTCGACAGGTGTTGATTAACCTCATTGGTAACGCAGTAAAGTTTACTAAAAAAGGTGAAGTGGTAATTCGCGTTGGCGTCGATGGTGATCCTGTTGGCGGCAGCACCGGTAAATTTAGGGCGCTGCCACAGGTGTCGTTGCCCGGCGTTATGGAACAAGCGCCAACAGTGCCAGTCGAATCAAGTGTGCATTTGCGGGTAACTGTCAGCGATACTGGCCCAGGTATTTCTCAAGAAGCGCAACCGCGCATGTTCCAAGCATTTTCCCAAGCCGACTCATCAACGACGCGTCGTTTTGGTGGCACTGGTTTAGGGCTAGCTATTTCTCGGCATTTAGTCGAATTAATGAGTGGTCGAATTGGCTTTACGACGAGTGAAAATGGAACGGTGTTCTATTTCTCGATTACGCTTGGCATGCCAGATGCACCTGCCGAATCGCTGATGGTGCCGTCAAATTTACAGGAATTGCGCATCTTAATAGTCGACGATAATCCTACCTGCCGCGATTTCTTATGTACACGTTTATTAGCGTGGGGATTAAAAGCCGAGGCAGTACCGGATCCGGCGCAGGCGCTTCAGGTTTTACACGATGCGATGCTCCAATCGCCACCGGTATCGTTGGTTATGGTGGACCTGGAAATGCCAGGCATTGATGGGGTGGCCTTAGTGCGAGCAATTAAGCAAGACCCGGATTTAGCCGGTCTTCAGGTCGTGGCATTAACCACGTTGGTTAATCGTGCGCAATCGCAGGAAGCAAAACGTTTAGGAGTGGTGGCGACGCTGACGAAACCGGTGCGCTCGATTCCGATGCTCGATATTTTATTATCGGCAGTTGGTGCAGGCCATGACCCGATTGCGTCACCTGAACAAAATAAATTGATCGCGGCCGGTGTTCGTATTTTGGTTGCCGAGGATAATTTAGTGAATCGTCGATTGGCTTTGGCTCAGCTTAAACAAATGGGAATTCATGCGGATGCTGTGTCCAATGGCCGCGAAGTCTTGCAAGTATTAGACCGCGCGACCTATGATTTAATTTTAATGGATGGTCAAATGCCAGAGTTAGATGGTTATTTGACCACTGCCGAGATTCGGCGTCGCGAAGCTGGTGATCGTCACACGATCATTATTGCTCTGACGGCAGATGCGCTGAGCGGAGATCGAGAGCGCTGTCTGGCGATGGGCATGGATGATTACCTGTCTAAACCAGTGAAAACAGTGATGCTAAAAGATATTTTGCGTCGTTGGTTGCCAGGGTTGACAGCGCCCGTAGTCGTGGCTAGAAGCAGTGACAGATTTGATGATTCAAGTGGCGTGCGCTCAGTGACCGAACGTCATGAGCGTCCTACCACTTGGCGCTTTCGTCGCCTGGTCCAGCGTGAGCACGGTTTAGACTCAGCGGTGATTGAAGACCTCGTTGCCCAGGGCGGAATTGAATTACTGAGCACGTTAAGCGAATCACTGCGCCAAGAGGCGGCAAAACAGCTGCCCGTTTTGGCGCAGGCTTTATCAGCAGGAGATATTCCCACTGCCAGTGCCGCAGTACATGGCTTGAAGGGTGCAGCGTGGAGTTTAGGCCTGCGGGAGCTCGCCAGTGCGTGCATGGCGTTGGAGCATGCCATCGAAGTTGGCATGGCTGATACTGCGCGCTTGCATCAGGAGGCCGTGAAGGCCTACGTACGAGGGCAAGCGGGATTGGATGAGATTGTTAATGGGTAGAGGCGCGGCGTTTGTCCGGGGGATTTCCTACCTTTCACCGCGAAAAAGGCGACACATGCTACTCATCTATGACTGTAGCCTCTGCCACTGATTTCCTTCGCGATCTGCACCACGAAGTGGCAAACCACGCGGGTATTGGTCATTCGTTGCTGGGACGCATGGAATTGGATCCTAAGCGACGGGATGATTTTAAAATATTTTCAAGTCAACATTATCCATTAGTCGGAACCTTTACCCGTTATTTAGAATTATTATTACTTAATGCCCCATCATCAGAGGCCAAGGTGTGGTTAGCAAAGGTATTGGTCGATGAATATGGGGAGCGTAGCGAAGGCCAAGATCATGCAGCGCATTACCGAATTTTTATGCGCGCCTGCGGTTGGCAGGACTCAGAAATAGATCATGTGCGTTTGCATCCTGCGGTAACGACATTTATTGCAGAACACTTACGGCTTTGTACGGAAGAACCATTTTTGGTTGGCTTGGGTGCGGTAGGTCCAGGTCATGAATGGGCGATTCCCACCATGTTTGAAAATATTTTACGCGGCTTGCGGCAAGCAGGGTTTGCAGAAAACGAAATTGAGTATTTTACCCTGCATACGTTACAAGACATCGACCATGCGGAGTGGCTCGAAGAAGCCTTAGCCAAATACGCCAATACTACCGAACAACAGGAACAAATTCGCCGTGGTTGTTTGCTGAGCCTTGCGGCTCGTGAGCGTTTATGGTGGGGCATTGCGGATAAAATAAATGCTGGACGCATGCAGGCTCGCATGCCCTGGGCCAACAGTTCTACCAGCGGTAGTGAGCAAATTGAACTGACCAACAAAGAATTCCGTGCAGGCATTCATTTCTCCGTGCAGATTCCAGCTATAACTCGCGCATAGACTTTTTTCTTATTGCTTCGATGGCAGATGAAGTTGCTCAATCGGCAAGTCTTGATTGAGTCGATGTTGGCTATTTATCTTCGGATATCCTTGTCCGAATAATGGTTGCTAGTTGGATGACATTTGTCAGCGTGCGCACCATGACAGACGGCATTTTACTACTCGGCTTCGGTGGTCCTACTCCTGGGTGTTGTGAACGGCGCGCGACCTGCCCTAAAACACCTGGCTGTGAAGCGGAATGCTTCGTTGCCGGAATTTTAGGCGATAATCCTGCCCGTGCGACGCGGATTAAAGAAGTGACGGAGCATTATCACCACCTTGGTGGATTTAGTCCGTACAACGAATTAACCCAACGTCAGGCAGATGCTTTGCAGCAAGAATTAACTCGGCGAGGCCGAGCGGTGACCATTGCCTGTGGTTTTCGTCATTGGTCACCGTGGTCTATTGATGGTTTGCGTGCGTTACATCATGCCGGTTGTTCACGTGCGATTGTATTAATTATGGCGCCGCATCAGTCGTCGGTTAGTTGGGATTGGTATTTAAAACATGCCGCCGAAGCCGCGGAGAAATTAGGCGCAGCCGCTCCGCCTATTGTGGGCGTGGTTCAACCGTGGTGGTTGGAACGTGGTTATATTAAAGCGACGGCGAATGCTGTACGCGATGCCATTATCGGGTGGACGCCAGAGCGATTTGCCGCCGCGTCATTAATATTTACCGCGCATGCTATTCCTCAGCCAGTAGAAACGACGTCGCCTTATCGCAAGCAATTTGCTGAAACTGCTGCCGCCGCCGCAAAAGAATTAGGCCATGACGAACACAGCATTGCCTTTCAGAGTCAGCCTGGTGATAGTAAAATTCGTTGGTCTTCACCGACCATTGAACAAGCCATAGAAATCGCTCATCAACAAGGGAAGCGTGATGTTATTGTTCAAGCGGCAGGATTCTTAGTCGACCACACGGAAGTGCTCTACGACCTTGATTATGAAGCGAAGGCCTTTGCCGATAAACTCGGAATAACTCTAACCCGCGCCCGTTGCGTACATGATGATCCGGTATTTATTGCGATGTTAGCCGATCGGGTGGAGATGGCGCTTAAATAGGTTGGACTGGTCCGATGTCTGATCGCCTTCGGCTTGTCCGATGTCCGATGTCCTGCGTGACTGATGATAGGTGCGAGCGTGGTTGGTTTTCTTGTGACTACAAAAAATGCTGGAGCCATATGGGCTTCAGCATTTTTTTTAGTCGCAAAATAAATCGAATACCAGCGATTAGTCCCAGGTGATTTGCACGAAGACTGCGCAAAGCGATGCCGATGATTGCGTTGGAATGAATCGTATGACGGTTAGAGCCTGCTGTTACGCGACTCAGATAAACGCAAACAGCCCACAGCTTGCACTCTACCCACGATGGGTATGGTAGAGCCGTGGACTTCATTGAGGCACGCCCATTTTCAAAACGCCGACCTGATCTGATGACAGAGGCAGAATTTGATGCTCTCAAGCAGCATTTGGCGATGTATCCTGATGCGGGTGATCCGATTAAAGGGGCTGGCGGCATACGAAAAGTGCGGTGGGCGAACAGTCAACGCGGGAAGGGGAAACGCAGTGGGAGCCGAACGATTTATCTGCATGTCGATCAAGTGGACATCATTCATTTGTTGACCATTTATGATCATGAAGAGCAGGACGACCTGAGCTCAAAGGAACGCAAAGAACTGGGTATTTACGCCCATGAGTTGAAAACACTCGCTAAAAAAGGACGACAGCCATGAGTCGATTAATGGATGATTTACGTGAGTCAGTAGCGTCGGTGAAAGAACACTACGCTGGGAAAATTACTTTGCGTACAAGTACCGTGCCAAAACCTCGTCCCATCGCGATGTCTGGTAAGCGAGTGCGCAGTATTCGCAGTCGTGTTCATATGAGTCAGGAAGTGTTCGCTCGCTGCCTACATACGTCACGTCGGACGATTGAAAAATGGGAGCAAGAATCCAGCACACCAACCGGTATGGCAGCGGCACTCCTCGCTTTAATTGACAAGCATCCTGAGATCGTCGCGGAATTAGTTTCAGTGGGGTAATCAAGCGACATCTTGTCGGGACGTTTATCAGTTTGAGATCTATGCTTAATTAGTGACTGGCTTTATGAATCTTATAATTTATGACTGTCCTGGTCTTTTTTCGCTGTCCGCCGCATGCTGGACAGCGGTGACGATTAGCCAGTAACGAATAACTGACCCACTCAAGTGAGCCAAGTCACATAAATCGTCGTAGAAAACACCATTTACACATTTCTCCACGTCTATCTTGCATCATAAGTGTGATTGGTAACCTTTCGATCACTATGGCTAAAGACCGTGCCTGTCCTCTATATCAGCACAAGCCGTTAAGACCGGAGATCGAGGGGCTGTGATTTCCGGCTACCTCATCGACAGCAATGCCACAGCATCGCCAGTGCTGCGTGCTCCAGGGATATTGCCAATCTACATCCCGGCATCCGTTATACTTGAAGCCTATAAACACGCGAACGTTTCGAAAAGTGTTGAAGAGTCTTTCGGCTTCCTACGAAGTGCACCCGATCGAGTCCATATCCTCCGAGACTTCGGCAGCATCTCGCAACTTGAGATCAACACCACTCGCAACCTGACTGCCGCAGCTGTGGTTGATCATGAGACCACAGAGAATTTTCAGCACGTTCTCCGCACTGGCATCGGTGCCTTCCACGACCAACACCAGACCGCCATTCAGCAGATTAAGCAACGGCAGGTGACCCTCGGGCATGGCCTCCTGAATACCGGTACGAACCGGACCATCGCCGCCAACATCACAGGTAACATACCTGAACGACTCCCCGAACTACTACGGCAACGCTATTTGAACCGGTCACCGAACGCATGGCTCAATGATCCGATCGACAACGAACTTGTGGAAGCGGCAGCATTCTCGACTCGGCGCGAAACGTTCGCCTTTTTGGGACGGCGGGGCTTCCCCAAGACCCAACGTGACTGGTTCGTCCGCAAGAACCCGCTCTTGTTTCGCATCTTAGCTATCGGCTTTGTTCGGCGGTTCGTTAACGAATACGGCAACACCATGGCTAACTGGCAGCGCAACCCAGCCCAGCAGGAGTTCACCAACGAGCGCATCGACCTCGACGTTTGCGCTCTTTCATCCCTCTTTCGAACCGCAATTACGAACGACAAGAAGAACAGGATCTGCTTGCGCTACCTCCACCTGATCATGGAGATCAACGGTCGAAAGTTGCTCGCCCCAACTCGGGTTGATTATGCTGGATCATAGATGCCCCGCCACTAATCCGGACGAGGGGTAGTCTTCTGTTCACTATGAATACAGACCGTGCCTGCAGGATATCGGCCTCGCCACACTTCCGTTGCGATAATCGCTCCTGACAGCCGACGGCATTTGTCAGAGACTGGAACCCAAGGAGGTTTCCATGTCTTATTCCTATCATTGCGGCATCGATCTCGGGTCGAAGCA
>SYDV01000541.1 GCA_005801395.1 Planctomycetia bacterium
CCATGTTCAGACACCTGTAACGGACAGTCACCTGGCCACGTCGTCACTGGTGGAGTTTCCCAGATGCTGCGCACAGCACGTAAGCGATCTCCGGCAGCCGCTAATTGGGCCGCAATAAAACGGGGGTCGCGTCCAGCGTAAATGACCTGGTTGTCTTCACCGACAATAGCAAAACGCAGACGTAAATAGGGCGGCAATGCGGCTGCATCAAAAGGTGCAATTGGCTGCTTAATTCGCTCGCTCACAAGACCGGTTAATAATGCCGAAAAACTGCCCATGGTTTTAGCCGATTCCATGCGTTCGCGTAAAACAGAAACCGTTTCGGCTAACGGTATTAACTGACGACGTTGCTCTTTGGGTAATTGTTGCACATAGGCGGTTATCGTTTCATCCCACCAGGCTGGCACTAACCATTCTAATCGTTCTGCCTCGACTAATCCTAATTGCGATTCTGCTACGGTTAAAGTTACACCATCGCTTTCGTCACCAGGGATAAAGCGATAACTTAACGTTAACCGTACCCCTCCCATCGTCACAATTATTGGCGCTAAGCGATCAGCCTGCGCCGCTTGCTGATGCTGACTTAAATCCGTCAATCGCAAACGTAGTCGCTCGACCCCGTGAGTTGCAATAAATCGCCGCAGAGCATCGGTCGAGGCAATTATCGGCGGATTTTCCCCCGCCATAGCGAGGCGCTCTGCGTACCATTCAAGTATTTGCGTGTCATCAATATCAATCGACGGATCGCGTAAACGGTCGCGTAATCCACGCGCGATTGCCGTCGTACGACGATTCGCCGCAATGATGGGGAAATCGTGTTCGAATCGTGTCTGGTCATCGCTGATCGCCACGATCGCTTGTTCAATAAACAGACGCGTGGCATGGACCGGATCGATGCGCTCGTAAGGAATTAAACGACCCTCACTCAGCGGCAGTCCTTTCCAACTGATGGTTTCACGGCAAACGACTTGTTTGCGTCCAGGATGCCAGTGCGGATCTCGATAACGACGCTTAACGCGCTCACCGGCTAATTCGATCACCCACAAAGGATTAATCGGTGCACATAAGCGAGCGAATAAACGACTGGTCTCAACTACTTCACAAGCCACTAACCATGGTGGCGGTGCAGGCGCACGTTTGCCGTCATCAACTTTACCGGCTTTCAGCGCACTCCCAGGATGAACGTGTAAACGACGGTCGCCGGCAGCACGGTAACAGCGTTGTTCACTATCATATAATAATACATTACCCAACATCCCAGCCAATACAGAGCGATGAATACGATCTAATGGCCAGACATCGATGGAATATCCATGTGCAGGTAAAGAACTATGCCCACGTCGACCATCACGAATAGCCTGCCATAATTGATGACGCACATCCGCCCATTCACGCATACGGCGGAATCCAAGGAAGTGTGCTTCACAAAAACGCGATCGCGCACTATTCGAAGCAACATCCTGATACGCAGCCCACAATTTTAATACGGCAGCCAAATCGCCGGCTTCGTGGACAAAATGCCGATGTCCGGCATCGGCTTTCGCTTCTTGGCCGACAGGACGAACGCGTGGATCCTGCACCGATAAAAATGCCGCGATAGTACAGGCTTCATGTGGCACGCCCTCGTTGACCCCAGCCAATAAAATACGCGCAACTTGAGGATCAGCTGGAATTGCGGCGAGATGACGACCAAGTACAGATAATCGTCCAGATGCACGCGTTTCAACAGCTGCAGATTCTTTCTGTTCGGCGCTATCTAATGAAATCGTTTGCCGGATTGGAGCTTGCTCAAAAGCGCCAAGTTCATCAAGCAGAAGACGCGCTTGATGCCAAGCATGTGCTGATGGCGCGTCCAACCACGGAAATGATTCCGGATCACCTAGGCCAAGTGATAAACAAGACAATAAGACACCGGCTAAATTGGAACGTAAAATTTCTGGCGAGGTAAATTGATCGCGCACAGTAAAATCATCAGCGCCATATAAACGAATACACACACCCGCTTCAACACGACCTGCACGACCCGCACGCTGTAAACAAGAGGCCTGCGACACCGCTTCGACTGGTAAGCGTTCAGTGCGACTGCTGGCTTGGTAGCGTTTGACGCGCGCTAAACCGGTATCAATGACATATCGAATTCCAGGAATCGTCAGGGATGTTTCGGCAATATTCGTAGCCAATACCACCTTACGTCCTCGCAACGTAGCAAAAACGCGTTGCTGTTCTTGCGGTGTTAATCGGCCAAATAATGGCACCGGAATAAGTCCAGGAATATCCTGCAAGCGTCGCCGCGCCTCCAAAATATCCCGCTCTGTTGGTAAGAAACATAACACATCGCCAGTCTCGTTCGCATCATGAATCGAGCGAACAGCCGACAATGCCGCTGCCAAATAACCAATGTCATCATCCCCAGGAGGCTGATGGCGAATTTCCACCGGAAACATACGGCCAGTCACCGCAATAATCGGGACGGGTGATAAAGTCGCCGTATCAACCGAGTCCACACGTGATCCACGAGAAAAATATTCAGCAAAACGTTCGGCTGCGATACTCGCTGAAGACACCACGACCGCCAAGTCAGGACGACGATGGCGCACCAATTTAATCATCCCCATTAATAAATCGATATTAAGACTGCGCTCATGCGCCTCATCAATGATAATCGCATCATAACGCAAAAATTCAGGATCACTGACGGCTTCTGCTAATAATAAACCATCGGTCATGACGCGAATAACGGTGTCGGCTGCCGCACGATCATCAAAACGCACACTATGTGCCACGACTTCCGCCCCTGTCACCATCTCTTCACGAATACGTGCAGCCATAGCAATTGCCGCCACGCGACGCGGTTGTGTCATGGCAATCATGCCGCGACGACCATAACCCGCTTCCCACAATAATTTTGGTAATTGTGTGGTTTTTCCCGAACCGGTTTCACCGGTTAACACCACGACCCGATGATCACACAACGCGGCTAAAATATCATCGCGTCGTTGCGCAACCGGCAGTTGTTCTGGGTATGCTATCGTCAATGACGTCGCCGCACGTCGCGCCACCACCGCAATGCTCGCCTGTAAACGCGTGGCTACTTCTGCCACCACACGATCAACGTGTTGACCACGCTCACTGCGATATCGCGCTTGCTCTAAACGTTGTGTCGCCCATCGCGCATCAGGCAACATCGCTTGCGGTATCAAAGCGTGCAGTCGCGCCAAATCCTGGGCAACCATCGATTTACGCTCTGGCGAAGTCATGCGCCAAAGTGTGCCATTATTTGCGTTAAGGGAAACCCGACTTTACCGCAACATTAAATCGCCACTAAATTTTGCTTTTCTCAACTTTATCGCCACAATTTTGTGTTTTTCTCACACAGTATCAAAAAGACTTGTGTCGAGTGGACGCAAGACTATGTATTTCGCCGGAGGACAATCATGGAACCCTGGCTTATCGTAATCGTCGTCGTCGCTGTCATCGGCTTGTTCTTGTTTATGTGGGCCGTCGGCATTTATAACAATTTAGTGACGCTACGTAATCGCTTTAAAAACTCGTTTAGCCAAATCGATGTGCAATTAAAACGACGCTATGATCTTATTCCCAATTTAGTCGAAGTCGCCAAGACTTATCTGAAACACGAACGAGAAACCTTAGAAGCCGTCATCGCGGCACGTAATCAAGCCGCTTCCTCTCAAGCGCGAGCGTCGGCAGATCCGAGCGATGCTTCGTCGATGAAAACCTTTTTAGCCGCAGAAGGTGCGCTCACCGGAGCTATGGGTAAATTCTTTGCCTTATCCGAAGCGTATCCTGATCTCAAAGCGAACACCACCATGTCGCAGTTGAGTGAAGAGCTGACTACCACGGAAAACAAAGTCGCCTTTTCACGCCAAGCTTACAATGACAGCGTGATGGTATTCAACACCGCGCGTGAAGTTTTCCCCAATAATGTTTTTGCTGGCCTGTTTAACTTCAGCGCTGCCATTCCTTACGAAATAGAAAATGCTGCTGAACGAGTTGCACCAAAGGTGTCCTTCTAATGACGCGATTGAGCGTCTTTGCTCAATCGCAGCAACGTGTCACATCGCCCTCCGAATGGATGACGTGGAATCTCGCCACGCTTAGCTCATACAGGATGCTCTAACGCCGACATGGATTTTTTCTCCTCCCAAGATCGTGCTCGCACCATCACTCGGCGCTTAGCGTTCTTGTTTGTTTTGTCGGTTTTAGCCACCGTTGTAGCGGTTAATATTCTGACTTACGTGATTGTCTCTGGGTATATTGAACAGCAACGATCCAATCGACCGTCTCGTATTGAAGCCGAACAATCTTACTCCACTTCGCCATGGATGAGCGATTTACACTTTAAATCGCAAGTTGCCGTCACGTTGGTCACCTTAGCCATTATCGCCTTTGGTAGTTTATTTAAATCCGCCCAATTACGCGGTGGTGGTCCAACGGTTGCCACTTCTTTAGGCGGACGACCTGCGCGTCCAGACAGCAATGCGCGCGAACGACAATTGGTCAATATTGTTGAAGAAATGTCCCTCGCCTCCGGTGTTGCGATGCCACAGGTTTATGTCTTAGATCAAGAGGAAGGCATCAATGCCTTCGCTGCCGGACTAGGCCAACACGATGCCGTTGTCGCCGTCACTGCGGGGGCGCTCAAACAATTTACTCGCGATGAATTACAAGGCGTCATCGGCCATGAATTTAGCCATATATTAAATGGTGATATGCGAATTAATTTACGCTTAATTGGTTTATTACATGGCATTTTAATCATCGCACTCACTGGTCGCTTGTTGTTACGTTTAGCTATGCATAGCGGCCGTTCGCGTTCATCGAAAGATGATAAAAGTGCCATCCCCCTGTTCGTCATTGGCCTTTCGCTTTTAATCATTGGCTCAATCGGTCATCTGTTTGGTCAATTGATTAAAGCTGCCATTAGCCGTCAGCGAGAATATCTTGCTGATGCCGCAGCGGTACAATTTACCCGCAATCCGAATGGCATCGCCTCGGCTTTAAAGAAATTAGGTGCCGGCTCCTCACGTTCGATGATTGCTCACGAACGCACCGCTGAAGCCAGTCATTTATTCTTTGGCAACGCTGTGGCCGCTTCCTGGTTTGGCGGATTAGCCACGCATCCTCCGTTATCCGAACGCATTCGTGCGATTGACCCATCGTGGAACGGAAATTTTCCACCAGCCTTATTAGTCGAAGAACCGGCACCTCCTTCGGCACCAACGCCAACCCGCTCACACCATCGTCAACGGTTAGACGCTGACTCCGTCGTGGCTCATATTGGTCAGGTTTCCCCAACCCACGTAGCCTTCGGAGCAGCCATGCTCGCCTCCATTCCATCCGCAATTTCCACGGCTGCGCATAATTCATTTAGTGCTCGCGCCGTTATTATTGCGCTGTTGTTTGGCGTTGATCGTGCAAAATCCGTTCCGTTACAGGATCTACTGGAAAGATCTGGCGATACGGCATTAGCACGAGAAGTGCGCCGTCTGCATGGACCAATTGCCGCACTCGGTCATGCTGCGCGCTTACCGCTGCTCGATATTTGTTTCCCTGCTTTGTCACAACTATCCGACAGTCAACGTCCGCCGTTTCTTGAATTGCTCAACCACCTTGCCAAAGCTGATGGCGTACTAGATCCAGCAGAATATTGCCTCACCCGCTTAGTCGCCATTCATTTACGAACTCCCGCACGACAGATGGCCAGCGTGCATGCAATCAAACCACTTTTACCGTCGCTTAGTGTATGATTATCCGCTTTAGTTTATTTTGGCCATGCCAATAAAGACGCACAACGCTCCGCGTTTGCGGCAGGTGCAGCTAAGTTGGTAGAAAGTGGCGCAACGCTTGATCTCGTTACTATGAGCAACTGCGGTCCCGATGCTTTAGATGCGGCGCTTGATCGTTTATTATTAGCCACACCTGGAATAAAACGCCGCATCCTAAACGCCTGTGCACACGCCATCGCCGCCGATGGCACGGTCGAACCGCGCGAAGCCGAATTAATACGCGTGATTGGCATGATGTTAGACACACCTATCCCGCCATTTGCTGATCAACTTACGGCAGCCTAATGTGACGGCTAATTTTTATTGATGACTCAACACCAACATATTGTCACGATGCACTGCCGTTTTTGGGAGTGCATAACCAAGGATTTGCGCCGCGACATCTAAGCGTTTGCCGCACACTTTTTCTAATTCGTCTGACGACAAGCCAACTAATCCACGGGCAATTTCTTCGCCGTCAGGTGCGATTAATGCGACGGTATCGCCACGATCAAAACGACCACTGACGCTAGTAATGCCTGCTGGTAATAAACTGCGTTGTTGTTGGGCAAGGGCTTTTACCGCTCCGGCATCGATATGAATTTGACCACGCACACGACGCGCTACGGCCAGCCACCGACGACGCCCATCAGCGCGCTCGCCTTGTTTACCACGCACACGCGTACCAACGCTTTCACCAGCGACGATCCGTTCAATGACTCGTGGCTCACGGCCTAATGCGATGGTGGTGGTAACTCCTGCTCCACTCGCCAAGCGTGCCGCCTCTAATTTTGAACGCATGCCACCACGTCCGCGTGCACTCGCATCGCCTGCTGCGGCGATTTGTTGCTGAGTCACGGTTGATATCTCATCTAGGCGCTTGGCGTTTTTATTTGTCCGCGGATCAGCGTCGTAAACGCCGTCAATATCCGTCAGCAAAATAAGACGTTCTGCCCCAAGCAAAGTTGCCATCAGCGCTGATAATCGGTCATTATCGCCAACGGTTAATTCTTGCACCGCAACCGGATCATTTTCATTAATGACTGGGATGGCTTTATAGGCAAATAATGAGCGCAAAGTCGCGGTCAAATTTAAATAACGTTCACGTTCAGTGAAATCATCGTAAGTCAGTAATAATTGTGCGGCAACTAAACCATGCGCAGCCAGCGCAACTTCCCAGCGATGAGCCAAATTAACCTGTCCGATAGCAGCTAATGCTTGACGATCTGGTAAACCTGGGGGACGCCCAGGTAATTTCAGTATCCCCACGCCGCTCGCGACAGCGCCACTGGTGACCAAGACCGGCTGAAAACCCTTGGCCGCCAAAACCGCGAACTGCGCGGAAATCGCATCAAGAAAAACTAAATCCAAGCGCCCATGCGCATCGACTAACGAGTTCGAGCCAATTTTAATGACGATGACATGGGCATGATCAATCACGACGGTCTTCCGATTCTGGGTGATGCTTATGATAGTCGTCAGCGGACTCTTGATTGGATGATTCTTCTGTGAACATCCCTGCTTCATCCATGCCACGTGGTGCGGGTGGGGCTTTCACTTCAGGCTCACTATGATGATCGCGATAATGATCAGCATCAGTGTCTGACAATTCCGCTGGATCTCGTGCGGTATCATCAACGTGATAATCGTGACTGTGATGGTCAATAGATTCCGAGTTTTCTTCAGCAGAGAATG
The DNA here is from genome assembly GCA_005801395.1 of Planctomycetia bacterium. Next base: position 7,482 of record SYDV01000541.1, read on the forward strand.
ACGAAGCAATTGAATGATCACGCGCAACTGGCGCATCATCTAAGGACGTTGCCGGTGACGATTCACTAACCGGTGCTGAAGCACGCGCCGCTCGTTCTGCTGCTTCCGCTTTATCAGCGGCCGCTTTTTCTACCGCGGCTTTTGCCGCTTCGATTTTGGCCTCTTTCGCATCCATGCGATTATGATGCCACATCATTACGCGACTTAACAGCAGTCCCAATTCAAACAATGAATAGAGAGGAATCATCATCAAAATCATACTTGGTCCATCTGGCGGAGCGACGAACGCAGCGATTACGACAATAACCATAAAGGCAATTTTTCGGTGCTTGGCCAGAGTTTCTACCGTAACCAGACCAACACGTACTATCACCATGATAAACCATGGGATATCTGCGATTAAGCCAAAAATAATCGTCATTAAGACAAAGTTTGAATGGTATTCTTTTAAATCGAGGCTGAAGACCGCAGACGGATCTGTTGATGCCCATTTAATCATAAAGGCATAATAATACGGCAACCCAATATAATAACCGATGACAGCTCCAGCATAAAAGAATAATATTCCAGCGGGAATGAATAAAAACGCTAGTCGACGTTCTTTTGCCACCAAACCAACACCGATAAACATCCACAATTGATAAATCAAAATTGGGAAAGCGACGAATATAGCCGCGTAAAAGCTAACCGACATGGATATCAAGGGACTCTCAAGAACCCCCAATAGGATAAATTTAATTGGCAACGTTAAGCCAACTTTTTGCGCGTTCTCTGGGTTAATATGATATGCCCAATCCATTGGCTTGGCGACAATCAGTTTCAAATAACCTTCAACCGAAAAGGCTGCGATAAACAAAACACCAATGGCGATAATCGGAGTAATGAGTCGCCGACGCAGCTCATGGAGGTGATCCCCCATACTCATCGGCACATCTTCTAATGGCGCTTCCCATTTGGCCATGATCAGTGCTGTTCCTTATGCACGGCTGCTGCCAACACACCGGCGCGCGCGGCGACGATGTGGGCAATATTTTTATCTTTACCATGTTTTTCGATCAACCGCACTAAATGACTTCCCACAATCACGCCATCACCATGGGTTGCCGCTAACGCCGCTTGCTCGGGGCTCGATATACCAAAACCAATACACACCGGAACATCATTCACCCGTTTTAAGGCCGCAACCTGTTTACCTAAATCAGCGGGCAACGTTGCTCGCTCACCGGTCACCCCCAAGCGACAGACATAATACAAAAATCCACGACTTTCGCGCATCAAGATTTTCCTGCGTTCTGGTGGCGTCGTCGGCGCTGATAAACAAATGGTCGCTAATCCGGCCTCGCGCATGATGCGTAAAAAATCTGCGCCCTCTTCCGGCGGCAAATCAAGCGGCAATAAGCCGTCTACGCCGGCAGCAATCGCATCTTTAGCAAAACGTTCAACGCCATAGGCCATAACCGGGCTGACGTAGGTAAAAAACAACAACGGGACATTCGTTCGTTCACGAATGCGACGCGCCGCAGCCAATACGCCAGGCACTGTGGTTCCACTTGCCAAGGCGCGCTCGCAAGCCGCTTGATTCGCCGGACCATCAGCCATGGGATCGCTATAGGGAATACCTAATTCAATAATATCGACGCCTTGCTCGGCCATAGCGACCACGATTTCGACCGTCGCATCTAAATCAGGATCACCAGCACATAAATAGGCGATGAATGCCTTTTTACCCGCCGCCCGTAAATCGGTAAAACAGCGCGTTATACGATTACCAGAATCAACGTCCGTTACACCAGACTTCCGGATTTCCGGACCTCCGGACTCCCGGACTCTTGATGACCTCCGGACTTTTTGCTTACTCACAATTTCACCCCTTCAAAGCGCGCCACTTCTGCCACATCTTTATCTCCGCGACCGCTGACATTAATAATAATGATGGAACCATTTCTCGTTTTTTTCACCACCTCGGGCAAAACACCAATCGCATGCGCTGATTCCAATGCGGGGATAATTCCTTCGCTTTCGGATAAAAGATGTAAACCAGCTAAAGCCTGATCATCACTACAGCGAATATATTCCGCACGCTTCGTATCACGCATCCAGGCGTGTTCTGGACCAACCGATGCGTAATCTAAACCAGCACTGACGGAATGTGTGCCCATGACTTGCCCGTCAGTATTTTGCAAAACGTAACTGGCCATTCCCTGGAAGACACCAAACGTTCCGCCATCAAAGCGCGCAGCGTGTTCGCCTAATGCCGAGCCACGACCGCCAGCTTCTGCACCAATAAAACGCACGGACGTATC
>SYDV01000542.1 GCA_005801395.1 Planctomycetia bacterium
GCTTGGCCCCCACCCTGTTCGTTCTGGTTACGCAAAGTGCTAAAGGCGCGCTGCTACTTGCCGCCGCGCTGATCGCGGCCGGACATTTCGTGCGCGCGATCGACGCGCGTGAGACGCGGTTCATGTCCAAGCCTGCCGTCCGCCGAATCCTGGTCTATGTCGCTGCCATTTTCCCGCTTCTCATCATCTCGTTCATGGCCCGCGGCCTCTACGGCTCGATCTCGCTTAACGAGCTCTATTTCCAGCTCTACCGTTACCTCCTCTCGTACACGTCCGGACACCTGTTCGCGTTCAGCGACTGGATGCAACAGCAGTGGGGCTTCCGGGCGAGCCTATTCTACGCCGATGGGGAACCGTCAGGAGGGTTCTACACCTTCATGTCCGTCGCCCGCGTCCTAGGCGATACGACTATCGTCCCGCCCGGAACCTACGACGAGTACTATTCCCACTCACCATCCCTTCAAACGAACATCTACACAATGTTTCGCGGAATGATCGTCGATTACACCTTCGTTGGCGCGATGATATTCATGCTCGTCTCCGGCGCACTCGCCCAGATCGCATATCGCCAGATGCTGACAACCAAATACAGCGCTATCGCAATCGTCGGTTTTCTAGTGTTCGTCGCGACGACCCAGCAGTCGGCCTATATTTCTCTGTTTCAGTATAACAGCGCCTATTTCCTCGGCGTTATTATGCTGGTGATTTTGAAAGGAAATTACAGTTTCTGGTTGAAGGCCACTAGGCAATCAGGCCATGCGCCCGCAGGCGCGACAGCAGCGTATTGACCGTCCCAGCCAGAGCGTCGAACTCTGCTTTCGTGGGTGCCGCTGCGGCCATTGCGGCATCTGGCACGGCCGCACCTCGCGGCCCGACGACCTGCACCCCAGCGACTACGTAATTCGGCGCGATCGGGCCGAGCGCAAACTCACCGCGGCCATCAGCACCAAGTCTAAACGCCTCGACTGGCGCCTGGTTCGACGCGTTGGCCAGCGGAACGCGTGCGAAAATTAGGTTGCCCTCGGCCGAGAACGATGTCCAACCCGGCTTGCCGTTAGTGGTGTAGCGATCGCCGCTTGTGTGCGCGTAGCAGTTCCAAGCGTAATAGGGACGCCCGTTCTCTACCGTTGAACCAAAGCTGCTGCCAGATCCGTCAGCGGCCGGAAAGCCGAACTCGAACGCCGGGCCAGCGCGGCGGGAAGCAATCGCCGACGGCATGTCGCTGAACTTGTCGCCGAAAAGAGCCTTTTCCTGCTGGAAGAACAAGCCCGCGTCGCCATGTGCCATGCGTTCACTATTCCTGGAAAACAATCAACCACTTTGTTACCGACTGGCATTTATACCATTCCAGAAGCCAGCATGGTCGGCCTGACCGAAGAAGCCGCCAAAAAACTCGGCGAACCCTACGTTGTTGGCGTGGCTCCCTACTGCGATAATGCCCGTGGTCGATTAATTGGCGATCAAGATGGATTACTCAAACTGATTTTCCGAAAATCCGATAATAAACTGATCGGCGTCCACGCCGTCGGCGAACAAGCCACCGAATTAGTTCACATCGGATTAGTGACCATGCTGCTCAACGGCGGTGCCGAAGTTTTCAACCGCGCGTGTTTTAATTACCCAACCTTGGGTGAGTTATATAAATACGCCACCTACGCAGCCATCGGCCAGGAAATGAAAAATGAAATTGGCGCACATGAAAGCGACTCGTATTGAACAGGGAAACTGGTTTTACTCCAGCCATTGCCTGCCATCCGGTAGAACCAAAGAAAAATCCCCCGTTTTCGTTTATTCATAAAACAAGGAAATGAACAGTAACCTGTTCAACTAATTAACGAATTATATCCCTACTTCCGACATAGATGATTCGGAATTGATTATGCGATTTAATTATTACCTGTCTTTTTTTTCTACCGCGGTGATAGAATACAGTTTCGTGTTTAATAGTTCATGTTTAATAGTTGATGCCGTTAGCGTTCTTTTTGGCGCCTTCCGCCCCCTGCCACCATTCCTTCGGGCCTTCGGCCTCGATTTCTTTCCAGTGCTTTAGTAGCAATTCTTTCATCTCTTGAGTTTTCTCGGGCTGGGTGGCGGCGAGGTTGTGCTCTTCCTTCCAGTCTTTTTGGATTTCGTAGAGTTCAAAGGTGTCGAGCTTGTCGTTGCCGATGATTTTCCAATCGCCGATGCGCATGGCGACGCGATCTTGCTGCGGTGAACAATGCGTGCGCCAGAAGAGCGGCATTGGACGCTTCACCGGCTGCCCGGCGAAGGCTGGAACCATGCTGACACCGTCAATCGTGCGGTCTTTGGGCAAGGCGACCCCCGTAATTTCCAACACAGTAGCAAAGATATCGGTGCCGATGACCGGCACATCACTAACCGAACCTGGTTTGATATGTCCCGGCCAGCGCACGATGCCTGGGACGCGGATGCCGCCCTCATAATCGTCACGCTTGCGACCACGCAGCCCGCCAGTGGAGCCGCCTTTTATTCCACCTTTGCCTTCGGGGCCATTGTCGGATGAGAAAATGATAAGCGTATTCTCGGTGAGACCCTTGGCTTCAAGTGCATCCATAATCATTCCCAAGCTGTGATCCGTCTGAGTTATGACACCCATATGCTCGCTGTTCGGATGGTTGGGATACAGCCCCGAGAAACGCGGATCAGCAGCGATGGGATAATGAGGCTCATGTACCCAGACCGAGAGCACGAAGGGCTTTTTCGGATCGTGGATATTATTTAACCAATGGATCGCTTCCTTTGCCACGAGCTGAGCAGAGAAACCCTCCATTTCACCAACGGGTTGGCCGTTACGCACGAAGTTGTTCGGATTCTTGTGACTTGGTGCGGCGTTATTATGTGTGGCCATCCAGTAATCGTAGCCATGATCGTGTGGCTGCGGGAAATCTGCCGTATTAAATTGCTGCTTTGAGTTAAGATGCCATTTACCGACGTGGCAGGTCTCATAGCCGATTTCCTTCAATAACTTCGGATAGGTAATTTCGCTGGTTCTCAGATGAGCCGGATGAACACCGGAGAGATGTTGCCAAACTCCATTACGATACGGCGTGCGGCCCGTGAGAATGGCCGAGCGAGAAGGAGAGCACACCGCGCAGGCGGAATAACATTGATTAAGCTTCACTCCCTGAGCAGCGAGTTTAGCCAGGTTAGGCGTCTTGATCTCAGTGTTGCCATACGGCTCTGAATCGCCCCAGCAGAGGACATCAGAGAGAAAAACGACGATGATTGGCTGCGCCGCATGGAGCAGGGCGCATGGGGCAAAGAGACAGAGGAAAAGAAGGAAATGTTTCATGCTGTTGTCAGATCCCTATGTCGAGTGCTACGCGAAAAATAATTCGCCGCTCGGCATTCCCGGCAGCGTGGTCTTCCCTAACTCAAGCTTGGCGACGATTACCTTCACGACATCGGGTGTCTCGGAGGTAATGTCCTTGGTTTCGAGCGGACAAACCAACTCGAAACCTGTCTTTCTCTTTAAGCGTTAATATTATTATTTTAGCTAAAGGCCATAAACAATGTGGTAAAATCAAACACCGCAAGCCCATGCCTGAAAAGCCGTGTTTGCACAATTCATACTCAAAGCTCCCGCATCATTAGACAGAAAAAAAACAGCCGCACGAAACTGGCCCTGTGGGCTTATAAAGAAATGGGCGAGGTGGTTTCAAAGAAATGTGTGGCACAAATTAAATGCGCCCGGGCATTACGGTGCTTTCAATTGAATGATGCACGTACTCATTGAATGTGCCGCCATGCGCTAACCTTACATAGTCGCTAACCAGGTGCCGACGCTCAGGTTGAGACGTTGAAAAATCAGCGCTTATTCAGATTGATGTGATTTCGTTCGCTTTAAACTTGCTCGGCTTTCCCATCGCTCAAATACGTCACGCGGTAAACATCTGCGCGGCGATCTACCCAGGTGCGCACCGATCCATTAGTGCGAGTGCTTTCGGCTAATCCTAAATCCACGTCGTGGACGATCATCGTTTCGATATTGGCCGTGGCTTCTGCGGCAATTCCATCACGGGCAAATGGAATATCGGATGGGGTGAGGATACAGGACTGGGCGTAATGAATATCTGCGCCGAAAACCTGGGGGAGATTTCCGCAGGCACCACTTAAAACGCAATATATATTATTTTCTACGCAGCGTGCTTGGGCACAATAACGCACGCGAAAATAGCCAGAGCGTAAATCGGTATTAAAGGGTACGAATAACAAATTCGCGCCTTTGGCGACGGCGATGCGGGTGAGTTCAGGAAATTCAATGTCGTAGCAAATCACCAGCGCAATGCGACCGCGGTCGGTGTCGAAGACCTCAATATGTTTGCCCGGTTCGACGCCCCAGGATTTCTTTTCGCTGGGAGTAATATGAATTTTTCGTTGTTGGGCGACACTGCCATCACGGCGGAATAAATAGGCGATGTTATACAGTTTATTGTCTTCGACCGTTAGGTGCGAACCGGCAATGATATTGATCTGATTCTGAGTGGCAAATTTCTTGAAGATCTCAACGTACACTTCAGTAAATTCGCTGAGTCGACGCGCCGTTTGGGTAGGGCGTGATTCCTTGACCAGAGCTAACAACGGGTTGGTTAATAATTCGGGAAATAAGACAAAGTCAGCCTGATAATCCGCTGCGGACTTAACAAAGAATTCGCAACGCTGAGCGAATTCCGCAAACGAGGCGACGGCGCGCATATCGAACTGCACAGCGGCTACGCGTACGGGACCTTTCCAGGCGGTGAATTTCGGTTCTTTATTAGGACGGGCTTTGCGCTTTGGCTGAGGTTTGGGACTCATAATGTAACCTCTAATATGGTTTCACGAACCAACATGGTGCGAAATCAGATTACCCTGGCAACGCTGCAAGAACGGCCTGCATGGTTGGCCAGCCGTTCCAATCACCGACTGCGATGCCTTTATCGCTCCACGGACGCGTGCGTCCTGGTTCGGTGAGTCCAAAAATTCCGAGCACTGGGACATCAACTGCCGCTGCGATATGCATCGGACCAGAATCGTTGGCGACGACGCGGCGAGCACCCGCCATCACGGCGGCATAGGCTCCAAGTCCGAGACCTGGCAATAAAGTGGCACCGGGTAACGCCGCTGCGGTGGCGTCTTCTTCACCTGGGCCGGGACATGCGACGACCGTTTCACCGGCGTCAATTAATCCGCGACATAATAAGGGAAATGATGGCCACTGTTTTGAACGTCCGGCAATCGTGCCGACGGCCAGCGGACACAGAACGGAATACGGCTGATCAATGTGTGCTGACTTTAATGCTTGAGCGGCAATCGCACGATGCGAATCCGTTAATGGCAATGGCGTGAAAGGAATCGGTTCTGTTGGAAGCGGCAGATTGAAGCGCTGCAATACCGCCACGGCTAAGCGCCAAAAGGCATCGACCTCATGAATTTTATCGACTCGGTTTATTCCCTGCCCTAATAATAAACTGCGGCATTCTTTGCGATAACCTACGGCCTTAATTCCGCCCAGGCGCATTTGTGCGGCGCTGCCAAGTGAATTAGTAAATAATACACCATCCCGACAACCCGTGGCGCGCCAAGCTTTGGCCGAAGCACGGAGACCTTTTGGCAATTTGGTGACCGTGATAGGTAAACCCGCTAATAAATCACTGGCCCAACCTTTACCCATCGCGTGCAGGACAAAACCGCGTTGCTGCAATAAAGCCAAAGCGGGTAAGGCCATGACGACATCGCCAACCCAATTCGGCAGGCGCACAGCAAGTGGAATGGGAGTCGGTAGCTTGGTCATGGCGTGGCGCGCAGAATGGCAGTCAGTTCGGCCAAAGGAATCCCCTCCGCCGAGCAACGCAACCACTGCGCTCCGCTTGCCGCACACATGTCGCCATCTTCACGGGTACTATCACCCAGGTGTAAAACCTCGGTTGGTTCCACCTGCATCGCGGCACAAGCCGCTAACAATGCTGCTGGATCGGGTTTAGCCCGACCAACTGATGCACTGGTGAAAATGTTGACGAACGGACCTAACTGTAATTCATCCAACAACGGGAATAAACGCGCATCGAAATTAGAGACTACCGCCATCGGCAGTTTTTTTTGCACGATCAGGGATAACGCTGCGCGGACATTCGGTAATACTCGCCAGCGACGCGCGGTGGCAAACGTATCGTATAATTCACAACCAATCTCGTATGGTAATGGCTGGCCAAATGTGGCGTCAATGACCGCGTGCCAAAAGCGCCGTGCATCGTCGTCATTCATTCCATACGGCATGGCCCATTGGCTACGTACCTGAGTAAATGCCGCTGGGAAATCCTGTTCCAACTGGGCAGCATCGGCATCAAAGCCAAAAGCATTTGCGACTTCAGCGTAGACAACGCCGACCGATGGAAACGGCACGATTAACGTACCTGCTACATCCAGCGTAACGGCGCGTATCACCGGCAGTGATCACAAGCCAAGGACATTTTCCATGGTGTAGCGACCAGGTTTTTGCCGACCAATAAATGCGGCGGCGCGCAAGGCACCTTTGACAAAAATATCACGACTATGCGCCACGTGCGACAACATCACGCGTTCGCCATTTCCAACGAAATAAACGGTGTGATCGCCAACGACATCGCCCATACGTAGGGCATGAACGCCAATTTCGCCTTTGGTACGTGCGCCAGTTTGGCCCATGCGGCCATGCTTTAAGTCAGTACGCGAACGATGAGTCGCGGCGCAAATCGCATCGGTAATACCAAAAGCGGTGCCAGAAGGCGCGTCCACTTTTTGATTATGATGAGCTTCAACCACTTCGATATCGTAGTCGAGTCCGAGCGTGCGCGCGATTTGCGCGGCGACGCGGAATACCACGTTCACTCCAACACTCATATTTGGCGCATAAAGGACAGGCGCATGTTTAGCAGCCATCGTAATGCCTTCTTCCAAATCCATCGGCGAGATGCCGGTGGTACCACTGACCAATCCCATGCCGTGCTTCGCACAATGGGCAGTGAGGCCTTTCCAACTTCCATGATTACTGAAATCAATGACCACGGCTCCTGGCTCAATCGGCATTTCTACCAAGAGCGGTGCATCACAAGGAATATTGAGATCACGCAGACGACCAACCACTTTATCGACTCCCGCTACCACTCGTAGGTTCGCGTCTTCCATCGCTAAGGAGATAATGCGTGCGCCCATGCGGCCAGCAGCACCGTGCACAATAATTGGCACTGGTTGGTTGGAGGTGGTGGGCATGCGGTTGGAGGTCGTGTTGGCCATGGGTGGGGATAATGTAAAGGTCGTCGCGGGAGGCTAGAGGGATCATGCGATTGACCGCAGACACCTAGCACGGCATGACACCCACCGCGAGGTGACGATGGATTGGACTCCCTGGATTATGCTGCCGGTGGTTGGTGCTTTGATTGGCTATGCGACCAATTGGGTTGCCATCCGCATGTTGTTTCACCCGCGAAAGCCCACTTGGGGCATGCAGGGATTATTACCGCGTCGACAAGCCGAACTGGCCAAGAGTGTCGGTGACGTGGTTGGGAACGAATTAGTACCAGTTGATGATTTACTGCGTGGACTCGATGACGTGGATCTTACCCCACATTTGGCCGAGCTATTGGATCAGGCGATCAGCGCGAAATTAGAAGACCTTCGTCGCATTCCATTAATCGGTGGCTTGGTCACGCCTGAACGTATCGCGCAAATTCGCGATTCGGTTTTACGCCAACTCAAAGACAAACAACCCGTTCTGATGGAACGCTTTAAACAAGTGGTAAAAGAACGTATCGATATTCGCAAAATCGCTGAAGAAAAACTGGGAGCGTTTGATCTCGAACGATTAGAGAATATTGTTAATCGGGTTGCGAATAAAGAATTTCGCGCAATTGAATTTTGGGGCTTAGTCCTAGGTTTTATTATTGGCGTGGCGCAAGCTGGTTTACTGGCTGTTTTATAGACGGGAGCACGAAAATTACGTGTCGCACTATCGATCTAAAACACCGCGAATCGCTTGTAATAATCCGTCTGGATTAAACGGCTTCTGAATAAAATTTATCCCCGATTTTAATACACCATGCTGGACAATCGCACGGTCGGCGTATCCGGACATAAATAAGACCCGCATATGCGGACATAAGGGTTGCAAACTAGCGGCGATTTCACGACCGCTCATTTGCGGCATGATCACATCTGTCAGTAACAGATCGATGCTACCTTGTAATTTTTTAGCCATGCCAAAGGCCTCAATCCAATTACTGGCTACATAAACTTGGTATCCTTGTGCTTCGAGTACCTGCCTAACCAATGAACGCACATCGTCTTCGTCTTCTACCACGAGAATGGTTTCATTGGTTTTTCGTTGCCTAAAAGAAACTGCCGAGATTCCTGATACTTGTTCATGATCCAGGTTTACCGCAGGTATATGAACAGATATCGTACATCCAGCGCCTGGACTAGAATCAATGGTCAGGAATCCATTGGCCTGGGTAACCATGCCATACACGGTAGCTAAACCCAAACCGGCGGCAGACGCGCGCGTCGTAAAGAATGGTTCAAAGGCGCGCGCTTGCGTCGTTTCATCCATGCCGTCGCCCGTATCGCGAATAGCAAGGCGCACATAAATCCCCACGCGCGCTTGCACATGGGTACGAACAAATGTTTCGCTCACGCTATAATTATCTGTGCTAATGTGTAAACGACCACCATTGGTCATCGCCTCGCACGCATTTACCACCATGTTTAAAATGGCTTGTTCTAACTGCGCGGGATCAACCGACACGCACATTAAATCAGGATTCAATTGCAGAGATAAAGCAATCCCTTCGCCGGTTAAACTATGTAATGCACGATCCATATCGGCAATCACATCATTTATTTTTACGATTTGAGCTGGTCCTACCTGTTTACGACTAAAGGCTAACAACTGACGCACTAATTTGGCTGCCCGTTCACCCGTTTGATGAATTATATCAGCCTCAGTCCACAACGGATCTTCTGGTTTTAGGCGAGA